>CAZFRJ010000019.1:0-9509 GCA_964521355.1 uncultured Candidatus Bathyarchaeia archaeon
GGGAACCCGGTCTTTGAGATCACCAAATACATAGTGTTCCCTCAGGAAGGCGCGATTCATATTCCCAGAACTGACAAGTACGGCGGGCCGATCGACTTTGAATCGATAGCTCAGCTTGAACAGGAATACACCAGCATGCGATTGCATCCTCTTGATCTGAAGAGAGGTGTGACTGAATCCCTGACTCGCATCCTCGAGCCGGTCAGAAGATTCTTTCAGAACAACCCACGAAACTTGGATGCGATGAAGAAGGTCGAGATTACGAGATAGGAGATCCGATGTCAAGTCGAGAGAGAAAGAGAGAGAAGCTAGAGAGCATCCTATGGCGGATAGCCAGCGAATCCAGCTCTGGAGCAGTCATCATAGTCGAAGGAAGAAAGGACAAAGCAGCTTTGCGCAGAATGGGACTGACAGGGCCAATCCTTTGCCTGAAGAGTTCGAGGAAGAATCTCGCCGATTTTCTGGGCGATATTGACGCAAGAAAGGCGATAGTTCTCACAGACTTCGATAGAGAGGGAAAAGATCTTTCAGTCCGGATAGCTGAGGAGCTTGCCCATCTCAGAATAAGGGCTGATCACGTGCTTCGAGAGAGACTCGGTGCTCTGGTTAGGCAGGACGCGAGAACTATCCAAGATCTCTTCGGATATGTAGAGCGTGTACGCGCAGAGGAGACGAGGCGGCTACTCTCAAACTCCCTGAATGGACTGTCGCAGAAGGCCTAGCTCTTCGCTATTATGTCCAATAGATCCAACAGCCTGCATGAGTATCCCCACTCGTTATCGTACCAAGCTAGAACTTTCGTCATCTTGTCGTCAACTACCATCGTTGAAAGACTGTCAAATATCGCGGAGTGAGGGTTCCCTATGATGTCAACCGAAACGAGAGGATCCGTTGAATACTCCATGATCGGTTTGAGTTCTCCATCCGCCGCCTCCCTGAATACCTCATTTACCGATTCCACGGTTGCTCCTCGCTCAAGTTCAGTTGTCATATCGAGAACTGACCCGTTCGAAACTGGTACCCGCAGAGACACACCGTCAAGCTTTCCTTTCAATCTTGGAAGAACCATACCAACGGCTACAGCCGCCCCTGTCGTCGTCGGTATTATCGACAATCCTGCCGCTCGGGCTCGCCTCAGATCCCTATGTGGAAGATCCAGTACCCTCTGATCGTTAGTGTACGCATGAACCGTAAGCATGAAGCCCCGAACGATGCCGAAATGGTCCTCCAAGACCTTGGCAACAGGAACAACGCAGTTAGTGGTACAAGAACCCATCGATATGACCGAATGAGTCTTCGCATCATATTCCTCATCATTTACTCCAGGAATTACGGTCACATCGGCATTCCTCGATGGGGCAGTTATGATCACCTTCGGTGCCCCAGATGAGATATGCTTCGACGCGTCCTCCTTCTTAGTGAAGAGGCCAGTAGACTCTAGGACTACATCGACGTCGAGTTGTTTCCAAGGAATTCCACTTGGGTCTCTTACTGAGAAGACTCTTGTCTCTTTGCCATTCACCATAAACGAGTCGTCGGTGCACTTCAAGTCCGCATTCAGCCTTCCATGTATAGAGTCGAATTTCAGAAGATGCGCCACCGTCTTGGAGTCAATCACATCGTTCACTGCAACAATATCGACCTTCGCTTGATGCTTCAAGGCAGCTCGATAGAAGACTCGGCCAATTCTTCCAAAGCCGTTGATCCCAACTCTCAAGGTCAAGTTCGATTCACCAAGAGACAAATCGTTGAAGAGAGCTTCGACATACAAATGCTTTACTGACAGAACCTTGGCACTCATTCGCAGGCGGCGGTCCTTGTAAAGAAACTTGATATAAGGCAACAGCGCTTTGCACTAGTCGGTAGTAACGCAAAACATACCTGAACCTTACACGGCACAGGTTCATTCAACAAGAATTGTCGGAGGTGAAGAACTTGGTGGAAAGTACACAGTACACCCCCACTTCCAAGTACGTCGTCAAGGCGAAATTCGAGGTTGATGGCGTCGTTGAGAAGCCAGATGTGATCGGCGCAATCTTCGGTCAGACAGAAGGCCTATTCGGGACAGATCTGGATCTGAGAGAACTCCAGAAGGGCGGACGAGTCGGAAGGATCGAGATAGAACTCGAATCGAAACAGGACAAGACGCTGGGCACAATAACAATACCATCAAGCCTCGATAGAGCATCAACGGCATTGATTGCGGCAGCTATTGAAAGCGTCGACAGGATAGGACCATGCAACGCAAAGGTGACCCTCGAATCTGTCGAGGACATACGAGACGAGAAAAGAAAGGCCATCATGAACAAGGCGAAAGAGATACTGAGGAAGTGGGTCGTTGAAGCTCAGCCAAGCACTGAGGAGATCCTGAAAGAGGTTGCCCAAGCCATTCGGTCCGCAGAGGTCATAAATTTCGGTCCGGAAAATCTTCCTGCAGGACCTGAAATCGAGACGAGTGGATCAATCATCTTGGTCGAAGGGCGAGCCGATGTCATCAATCTCCTGAGATGCGGGATAAAGAACGCAATTGGAATCGAAGGGACCAAGATACCTGAATCAGTCATTAGGCTCTGCAAGAATAAGGAAGTGACTGCTTTCTTGGATGGCGATCACGCTGGAGACCTCATCTTAAGGGAACTAGCGCAAGTTGCTGATATCGACTACGTCGCTCGAGCGCCTTCTGGGAAAGAAGTTGAGGAGTTGACTCCTAAGGAGATTATGAGGGCACTGCGGGAAAGATCGCCAGCCGGCGAGGCCGCCCGCGAGAGACCTGCTATGAGGGTTCCTCTCGAAGTGCCTGACAAAGTGAGCGTAACCGCCGCACAGCTCAAGGGAACTCTAGAGGCGGTGCTGTTTGACGAATCAGGAAGTGAACTCATGCACATCCCGGTAAGCGAGCTGGCTGAGAAGCTTCCCGAAGTGCAGGGTGGTCACACTTTGGTCTTCGACGGAGTTGTCACTCAAAGGATTTTAGACATGGGTGAACAGAAGGGCCTAAAGTACATCGTAGGCGATAGAGTCTCGGAGGGCGCTAAGCGACCTCTCAACATTAAACTGATGACTATGGGCGACCTATTAGCAGGACGCTAGCAGAATCCCGAGTGATCTATCTCCCCTCTTTTTTTCTCGAATACCCTATGCAGGGGCACTCACGGCAACAACTGTCCTACCATTAAATATGAGCACCACGGATTTGCTGTGTGATCCATATGTTCAAGCCGAAAGGCGTCATGCCTCCCCACATAACTCCATTCAAACAGAACGGCGAAATCGATGAAGAAGCGCTGAGACAATGTGTCAACTTTTGGATCGAGAACAAGGTGAGCGGCCTAGTCCCATGCGGCAGCAACGGAGAAGCTCCATACATGAGCAGAGAGGATCGGAGCAAGGTGATAAGTATGGTCGTAGACCAATCAAACGGAAGGGTTCCGGTAATAGCTGGAACCGGTAGCCTAAGCACCGAAGACACTATTCGTTTGACGAAGGACGCTAAGGATGCTGGCGCCGACGCGGCTCTCATAGTCACCCCATTTTTCTTTAAGCTTTCGGATGAGGAGCTTTTCGAACACTACAAGGCGATCGCGGAATCCGTGGACCTGCCTGTGATTCTCTACAACGTTCCAAAGTTCACGGGTTTCAACTTGGAGCCCAGAGTCGTAGCCAAGCTTGCCCAGCTAGAAAATGTGGTGGGCATCAAGGACAGCAGCGGTAGCATAGGACAGATAGGGGAGATAATAAGACTCGTCGGTGACAGACTATCTGTCCTAGCAGGTACTGGAGATCTGATCTATCCCACACTGATGTTGGGCGGAAAAGGAGCGATAGTCGCGGTCGCTAACGCAGCACCACTTCAATGCAGCGAGATCTACGAGGCTTTCCTCAGAGGAGAACACGAGAAAGCAAGAAACATTCAGCTAAGGCTGCTACCCCTCAACGACACCCTAACAAGAAAGTACGGGGTCGTAGCCTGCAAGGAAGCACTGGCGATCATGGGAAAGCCTGCAGGCGTTCCAAAGAGACCATTGCTGGCTCTATCTGAGGGAAGTAGAGCTGAGATAAGACGGGCTCTTGCTGACCTACACCTCGCTTAGATGATGAGAGGTCTTTCTTGACAAGTCTAGGCGAACTTGTTGAGAGGGCGGAATCGATAGACGGACATGAAATGCTCAGCCTAATGCGAGAGACTGAATCCATACTCGAACATGAGAGAAGTTCAGGAGGACAGGGCAACACCAGAATCAGCGGAGGCCTTGTTCATATTCCTCTGTCAGGCGAGCTTACCATAATCGGAGATATCCACGGAGACATACAGAGTCTTACAAGGATTCTGAGCGAAAGCCGAATTATCGAAAGGATGGGAGAGGGACAGAGAAGAATCCTGTTTCTGGGTGATTACGGAGACAGAGGGGACAAATCTCCAGAGGTCTATTACATCGTGCTTTGCTTGAAGACAGCGTTTCCAGAGTCAGTGATCCTTCTCAGAGGCAATCACGAGTGGCCGAGAGATTTGCAGCCTGCCCCCTACGACCTTCCGCACCAGATCCGGGACAGGTTTCGTGATCAGAGCCACCTCATCTGTGAAGAGATTCCGAGGCTTTTCGAGGCTCTTCATCATGCAGCTATCGTTGAAGGAAAATACCTCTTCCTACATGGCGGTGTGCCCAGCACCGTTCAGTCATTAGACGAGATTGCCAATGCCAATTCGACTCACCCTGCGACACCCCACCTAGAAGAGATCCTCTGGAACGATCCTTCGGAGAATGTGCGAGGAACAGCGCCGTCTCCAAGAGGCGCAGGAAGAATCTTCGGTGACGACGTAACAAGCCGCGTCCTTAAGCTCGTGAAAGCGAGAACGCTCATTCGAGGACACGAGCCATGCCACGAAGGTGTTGCGATATCTCACAAAGACATGATTCTGACAGTGTTTTCCAGAAAGGGATTCCCATATGGCAATGTCAACGCAGCATATCTCAATATTGATCTCTCACAACCTGCTCGCTCTGCCCACGAGCTTTCCAGATCCGCATTCCTGTTCTAGCTTGTGATCTCTGAGACGCCTTCTTCTACAAGCGAATCCATACTGCCGACAAACTTACCTTCCACTTCTTTGGGCAAAACTCTGCTCGCTTGATATGATCGATGAATCTGCTCTCCCTTTCCTCTATCGTGTCCTGCTCATGTAGTCCTCCTATGTCAGATTCTTGGACATCTTGACTGCGTCTTCTCCGTCACCGTAGTATTTCCTGATCAATCCTGTTTCTCGAAATCCGAGCTTGCGATAGAACTCCTGAGCAGCATGGTTAGACGTTCGGACTTCCAAATCAACTCGTGTGACGTTCTTTCTCAGAAGCACTTTCAGAACTTCTGCCATTAGTTCCGTTCCGACACCTCTTCTCCTGTAGTCTCTTCGCACGGCGATAGAAAGCACGTGTCCCCCCTCTTTCCTCAATGACACTAGGACATATCCAACAATGCCTTGTTTGGAAATCGCCACAAGGAAGGTTTCAGGCGTCTCCTTCGCCATGACCGTGAAAACATGAGGTGGATAGGGCGCCGAGAACGATTCGCGTTCGATCTCACAGATTTCTTCTAGGAATTCGCTACGAACGCTAGTGATCTTCATCTCAAGGTTACGCAACAAACCCTTTACTCCAAGACACCCATCATCAATCATCCGTTGGGAAAGGTTAAATAAAAACTGCAGATCTGTACAGCTTCCCACCGTACTGTGGAGGGAATCAACATAGCCGAAAAGAAATCCGAACGCTGGGGTATAGCCAACGTATACTCTTCCTTCAACAACACGATCGTCCATATCACTGATCTCAGTGGAGCCGAAACCATATCAAGGAGCTCCGGCGGCCAGCATGTGAAAGCCGACCGACTCCAAGGCTCACCCTACGCCGCGATGCAGTCAGCGGCTGCTGCTGCAAGGGTCGCGAAGGACAAGGGCATAACCGCCCTCCACATCAGGGTGAGAGCTCCCGGAGGTCACGGCGCAAGGACTCCCGGGACAGGTGCCCAAGCAGCCATCAGAATGCTAGCAAGGGCAGGCTTCATGATAGGCAGAATCGAAGATGTCACACCGATACCTCACGATGGCACAAGGCGGCCAGGCGGAAGAAGAGGCCGAAGAGTATAGCCCTCCTCAATTCACCATCTGGACTTGGACGGTTGGGTGCTCTATCATATGGGACGACAATCGTCGACGCTGCTGCTTGGAATACTATTGGTTGCCTTTGGCGCGCTATGGCTGGCTTCCGATCAAGGTTGGATTCAACTTTCGAAGGGGTTGGTCCTAGCCGTCGGTGCAATGTTACTTGGGATCTGGCTCATAACTCGAGCAGTATTGTATCGCTAGGGTCTGAGATCCCCACAAGCCTATGATGTGGCGGAAGCACGTGAATTGGTTACATTGCCCTGAGTATCCCTATTCGCTCTTCCAGAGGCGGATGGGTGGCGAACAGTTCATCCAAAGGATTCCGATTCGGATCGGATATGAACAAGTGGGAAATCGCGTCGCTAACGTCCATCTTTCCTCTGTTGAGATTCTTGATCTTCTCCAGTGCCGACGCAAGTCCTTCGGGATAGCGCGTTAGTTGGACTGAACTTGCGTCTGCCAGGAACTCGCGTCTTCGAGAGATGAACGCTTGCACAAGGCGACTTGCGATTGGAGCGAGAACTGCCAGTATTAAACCCGCTAGGATCAATATGTTCAGTCCTCCTTCTCGCCTTCTCTCATCACGTCTTGTTCGGACCCCTCCGTACCAGTACATGCGAAGCAGCATATGGCCCAATATGGCTGCCAAGCCAACGAGCACTGCGACAAGCGTCATGAATCTGATATCATAGTTCTTGATGTGTGAAATCTCGTGTCCCACGACGCCTTCTAGTTCTGTTCGGTTAAGGTGAGCCAACGCCCCGGTCGTTACTGCGATTGACGCGTGCTCAGGATCCTTACCAACAGCAAAGGCATTCACCTCATTGCTTTCTACCACGTAGACCTTCGGGTTCGGGATGCCGGCCGCCAAGCTCAGTCCCTCAACTGCATTCATCAAATAGACATTGCTGACAGGGTCCGCGGGCTGGGCATTCGTTGCTCTAAGGACTACCTGATCTCCATAGTTGTAGGATATCTGTACTTGAGCAAGCATTAGAACGATTGAGATGATCGAGAGGAACAGGGCAAGTTCTGGGAGCAGGATGCGAGCCATCACGTAGACTAAAGTTACAACTAGTACAACAATGAAAATCGTGAGAAGGAGAGAATCCTTCTTGTTTCTTGATATCTGGTCATAGAAGCTAGTCCGCTGCATCAGAAGGTCACTTTGACAGGCGCCCTCTCCGCCTCCGGAATCTCCAAGTAGGGTCGCTGTTGGGTCCTCCCCATCATGCCTGCGAACCATCGCCCCGGTATTGTTGAGATCACGTTGTTGTACGTCAGTACCGAGTCATTATAGAATTGCCTGGCGTAGGCGATCTTGCTCTCTATCCCATCAAGCTGCTCTTGGAGAAGCCTGAAGTTCTCGCTCGCCCGGAGAGCAGGATAATTCTCAGCAAGCGCGAAGATCGTCTTGAGAGCACCAGCCAGAGCGTTGCCTGCATCCATTCTTTCCTTCAAGCTGCTGGCCCCAAGCATCCGCTCTCTGGCTTGAGTCACCATTTCAATCGCTTTCTGCTCATGCTTCATGTATCCCCTGACCGTTTCAACGAGGTTGGGCACGAGGTCCGCACGCTTCTTGAGCTGCACATCTATCTGGGACCAAGCATTGTCAATTCTGTTAGACAGCACCGTTATGCGGTTGTAGTAGGTGAAGATCAGCACTACAACTATGATCACGATCACAATCACACTGGCCAATCCTGCTAACCAGATCACGCACATCACTTCGAGGCTACCGATCGACCTTGTTCGTATTAAATCCTTCCTTGCTCTCAGGAAACCATGATCGTTTGCCTGTTGCCGCAGAATTCGAGTAATGCCGTCGTCATCAGCGAGAATAGACTTGCTATTCTTGCGATTAGGTATGAAAGTTTTTAATACGAGCTAATCTGCCTTTAGCAGTGAGCTAGAAAAAGCTGACGAAATGGAAGGAAGGTCTGAGTTCGGAGAGTGTCAAGTCCACTTTTTCTTCTCGTCTTTTCTTCGTTTTGTCGTGTGCTCTAGCTCGTGAAAAGGAGGAAGCGTAGTGGAGTATGAGGTCTCTTCCGGTAGAGCGCCCAGAAGGTTCGGCGGGAGACCCAGAAGAAGCGGCTTCAGGGAGCGGTCAGGGCCTGTCCCGGTGAAGGATGGTGATGAGCACGAGGTCACCGTTGAGGCTATTGGCCGGAGAGGAGACGGAATCGCGAAGATAGAGAACTTCGTGGTCTTTGTACCGGGAACCAAGACCGGAGATCATGTCAAGGTCAAGATCACAGGAGTCGGTGGAAGCTTCGCCACCGCAAGCGTAGTTACTTAGCAAAGAGGTGAGTCTGATGAAGATAATTGAACTGAAACCAGGGATGAAGCGTGTAGAGATAACCGCCAGAGTAACTGAGAAGTCCGATCCAAGAGAAGTCACGACCAGGTTCGGCGACACGAGCCGAGTTGCAACCGCTATTGTTCAGGATGACAGCGGAACGATAAAGCTGTCGCTCTGGAATGAGACCATCGACCAAGTCAATGTGAATGACACCGTGAAGATTGAAAACGGGTATGTCACGACGTTCAAAGGAGAAACGCAGCTGAACGTCGGAAGATATGGCCGGCTCAGTGTCGTAGGTTAGGCCTGCTCGGCATCTTCAACTGGCATTTCCACGCGGTCATTCGAGTAGTTTGGACTAGGCCGCATCAGATGTCCCACTTCCTAGGCGCGTCTACCGAATTGAGCGTCTGTTGTCCATGTGTGGTCAAGGCAACTTGCCCATATTGGCAAGAAGTCTAAGGGCTCTGTCGTTGTCTACCGGTCATGTGTTTCTCCAATACCAGCTGTCTTCATCGCCCAATCTCATCTTTCGCCATAAGCACGAATAAACCTATTGGCCGGCGGCCCGCTTTGACTAGACTTAATACGATCAACCCAGACATTCACTGACGAATCTTTAGAGTACAGGTGATGCGCGCTGAGTTTCGAGATTGAAAGCTTGAAGGAGAATGACATCGAAGAATCAGTCAAAGTGTTGCTCCAATCTGGCATAGGTCAGGTATCTTCAGTCTTTCAGGACACGAAAGCTGTGGCTCGCCAAATATACGGTCCGCACGCGGTCACTCTGGTTGCGAAGAAGAAGGGAAAGATCATTGGCATCATTCACGGAATCGCTACACTTCAGCCGACCATAGTGTTCTTGGGAGTAACCGATCCAGAAAGCGCGAAGGAGAACTTGGGCTCAATTCTTGTCGACAGGTTCTTGGAGCAGGTCAAGAATCAATTCCCCAATGTGAACGCGGTGAGGACAACCTTGCCTGCAGACTACGCCGACGCCGTGGGCTTTTACTCCTCTAAGGGATTCGTAGTTGAGGGATTTGTGAA
>CAZFRJ010000020.1:0-9261 GCA_964521355.1 uncultured Candidatus Bathyarchaeia archaeon
GCATGTCGAGGCCTGCGGCCCTAAGCAGCACGTACCAGCAGGATCCATAGAGAACTAGGCCGACCATGTCGAGGAGGAACGCTAGGAACATGATACGAATGTTCACGGTTCGAATTGTCTCCATTATCTGCCCGAGTCCCACTAGGTACAGAAAGGCGGCGAGCAGGATTATTCCCACTGCTAGAGATGCCGCAAAGACCATTCCGACTCGAACAGATCTGTTCTCTTTCAAGCTCTTAGTCAAGATCTCTCCTCACATTGAGAGCAGTGCGTCACACTGGGCTAATTGTCACCTGACGTCATCTGCTGAACGGGCAACACTACCAGCGATACGCCTCACAAGCCATGACTCACAGCTCAGGAATCTCTTGCAGGAGCATTCCCTCTAGCGTGATCGGTTTGAGCTTCACGGCAAGCTGATAAGCTTCGTCGAGTCTTGATTCTCGTTCGGCGCATATTTCTAGGATTTTCTCATCTTTCTGAACCTTGTGGCCCTCCTTGCCATAGAAGACCACTCCTGCCCCTTTCTCCGTCGGTGCGCCTGCTGCCCTAGCGATCGCCGTGATTGCCCTGTTTGATACGCGAGTTATGTAGCCATCAAATGGCGCCGCAATCTCTGCCTTCTTCTCACCTATCGGGATGTCATCCGGCCTTACCTTCGGATTTCCTCCTTGAGCCTCGATGATTTCACGCATCTTCTTCAATGCCTTTTCCGACGCAAGCAGCTCTTTTGCCAAGTCCTGGCCTCTTCCTTTCGAAGCCTTTCCGGCCAACTCGAAAAGAAGACCTGCTAGAGCTGTGGATTTCTCCACAAGGCTGGTCGGACCTCGCCCCTCAAGGGCAAGGAGGGCCTCCTTAGCTTCCAGAGCTGGACCAACGCTGTATCCTATTGGTTGACCGCCGTATGTAATCCCACATTTGACCCTCACGCCGAGGCGTTCGCCAAGTTCGATGAGCTGGTTTGATATGCTTCTCGCCTGCTCGAAGGTCTCCACCTTGGCTTCTCGTCCCACTGGAAGGTCTAGGACAAGGTAGTCGGTTCCTACTGCTAGTTTCTTGGCCATTATGCTCGCCAGCATTTGAGGTTCTGGGTCTATTTGCAGCGGATACTCAACCCCGATGAATATGTCGTCTGCGGGTGCAAGATTGAGGCTGCCTCCCCAGATTATTGCTCCGCTAGTTTTCGTCGCTATTGCTTTGAGTTCTGATGCTGAGAAATCGACCGGCGCCAACACGTTCATTGTGTCAGCTGTTCCCGACGGGCTTGTGATGGCTCTGCTGCTTGTCTTGGGAATTAGCAAGCCTGCCGCAGCGACTATTGGCACTATCAAAAGTGTAACCTTGTTTCCGGGGATGCCCCCCAAGCTATGCTTGTCAAAAACTGGCCGTTCAAAATCAATGGTAGAACCGTGACGAACCATGGCTCTCGTGAGAGCCTCGACCTCGTCCATGCCCATTCCGTGATACTGCTCTGCAGTAACGAATGCGGTGATCTCAATCTCGCCTAGGGCCCTGTCGACCACATCTTTGATTATGCTGTGGATCTCTTCGCTTGTAAGCTTCTCACCCCTCATCTTCTTCTTTATGTATTGAACTGAAGTCGGCGGAGGAAGAAGAGTAACTGTCACTGTGTCTCCTTCAACGATCCCAAACTCGCTCGCAGTGTCCAAGAAGACCCCGATATCTCCCGGCCCGACGAATGTCTCGGTTGTGTTCACGATTGCAGGAACCGAGCGGTCATCCTTGGCCAATCTGACCCTGTCATGGGTTGCTATTCCCAGCTGCTCGGCATCCTTTACGTTCAGAAGTACCAAACGAGTTCTCGTGGATATGTCTACAATCTTCGATCGAAATGTGGGCAAGAAGAGTCACTTCTGAATCGAATCCGCTTCAAGGTCCGTGACAAGAACATCGGGAGGCATACAAACATCTTCCTCGAAGATCTACCTCCGCCTCACCAAGGCGATCTTCCTTCCCCGTCTGGCGGCCAGCAACGTTAACACAGCTGCTATGAAGGCGGCGGAATTCAACGATAGAATGTACTTCCAGTTCTCGTTGATGACGTTAAGTGAGGACATCAGGGCTACGGTTCGAAGGGCATAGGGTTCGAGGAACCTCATGAAGGTCGTCGTTGCGCCAAGAAATCTAAGGAACAGTGCAGAACCTAACAGGTAAGGCATGAATAGGCACGATGTAAATACGGCAGCCACGAACGCAGCGTACTTCACCATTCTAAGAGACAGCAGTCTTTCTTCTAACGCGGGACCTGGAATCGCTCGGACATAGGCAGTTTCCTGGACAAGATAGACCCAGGCAAAGATGAACAGAAGAGCGACACCTACTGAAGGCAGGAATAGAATGCGAATGGGCAGATTTGCCGTTCCGAATCGAACGAACTCTACCCTGTCTTCCAAACCGTGGGCAGAAAGATATTCAACGAACAGCAAGCTGACAGATATAGAGGCAAGTGCGAGCAGAAGTGCTATTGACATCCCTCTAGGGGACTTCCATTTGACTACGACCTTCCTATATCGCTCACTCAATCCAAACGCCTTCACGCAGGAAACTCGTGGCTGCATGCAGGGCACTTTATGAGCCCGCAATCTCCCATGGTTGAAGAGGGACAACTTCCACAGGCGAAGGCCCGAGCGTATGCTATGTCAAAGCGCTTCGTGCATTTGGGGCATACAACGATTCTTTTTGCCATGCGAAGCCACGCGTGCGAATAGGAAGGACTAGACGGGACAATTTGCTATTAAGAGTAGCGGAGTCCCAAAGAGAGCTTTACAGTTCCAATCTGACGCCGTTAGTACTTGGTTTCGCCCGGGCGAAGGATCGAAATGTGTTGAAAAGATTTTGCGTCTGTGGCCCCGTGCCAGTGCAGCTCTCCACGAGGAATGAGAATCGCCATGCCCGGTGTCACGATCTCTTTTTCGCTTTCTGTTGCCACTATGCCTTCTCCTGAAAGGATGTACAGCACTTGATCGTATGTGTGTCTATGCGGTTTGTTTCTGACACCGGGAGGGAAAGTGATTATGTCGAGCTTTAGGTCGGTTGCTCCGATGGACTCGTTTACAAGCGATTTAGATTCAACTGTCCCAACAAAGATGCCCCCAGAACGCTTTTCAACGGGAAGGGAATCAATCTTGACGATCTTCATCCTATGTCTCCACCTTCTAACAGGATTATGCCGCTGCTTTGATCTTAGAGAGCCTTAATAAGATTCTGAGACTATGCTGAAGACTAGTTCTGAGCTGTACTTTTGCAATGCTATTAAGGGCCTGTCCTCAGACTATACCTCATGATTCGGATAGGGCTCATTGGCAAAACCAACACCGGCAAGACCACGTTCTTCAATGCCGCTACGCTTCAGTCTGCCAAGATTTCAACATACCCGTTCACGACGAAGAAGCCCAATATTGGCATTGCTCAAGTGCAAACACTCTGCGCCTGTCGGGAGTTAGGAGTAAGAGATAACCCGGTTAACTCTAGATGTCTCAATGGCTGGCGGTTCATTCCTGTCGAACTGATAGATCTGCCGGGGTTGATCAAAGGGGCCTGGAAGGGGAAAGGACTAGGCAACCAGTTTCTAAATGTGGCTGCACAGGCCGACGCGTTACTGCACATTGTTGACGCCTCAGGCGGAGTTGACGCAGAAGGAAGAATATCCAAGCCGGGAATGGGGAACCCGATCCTCGACATCTACGACATTGAGGAGGAATTGGTGATGTGGTTTGCAGCCACCATCCAGAGAACCTTGAAGAGAGTTGCAAAGCGCATGGCGAAGACACGGGCTACAATGGATGAGGCATTCGCCGAGGAGCTGACAGGCTTAAAGGTGAAGCCAGAACAGACCAGAATGGCTCTCGAAGCAACGGATCTTGAGTCAAAAGATGTCAGCAAGTGGAGCCAGAACGATGTGCGAGAGTTCGGTCAGAGGATAAGGACCCTTTCGAAGCCTACTCTCATAATTGCGAACAAGATGGACATACGATTTGCAGAGAACTTTCTCGGAAAGATTGCAGACCAGTTTAAGGGATCAGCAGTCGTTCCATGCTGCAGCGAAGCAGAGCTTGCGTTGCGAAGAGCGGAGCAGAAGGGGTTCATTGAGTATCTCCCTGGTGAAGAGGCGTTCAAGGTCGTTGATCGGAGTAGGCTGAGTAAGGAGCAGCTATGGGCACTGAACTACGTTCAACAGAGAGTGTTCTCGAAGTGGCTGCATACAGGAGTGCAATTCGCACTCAACATGTGCGTCTTCAAGCTCCTTGGTATGAACTCCATATATCCTGTCGAGAACGACAAAGAGCTTTCAGACAAGAAAGGTCGTGTTCTTCCAGATGTCTTCTTGATCCCTTCAACTGCGACAGCCAAGGAACTGGCTGAACAGATTCATTCGGATCTTGCCAGAACTATGCTCTACGCCCTCGACGCTCGAACCGGGGTCAGGTTGCCTACTGACTATGTTCTCCGGGACAGGGATATCATCAAGATTGTCAGCACGGCCCGAAGGAAATAGCCCCCGCAGTATGTAGCATTCATGGAAGCCCGATCCGGAAACGTTTTTCATAGAGGATCCTTGACTGATTAGCGGAACGGAGAAGTCACGTGGTACAGGAGATAGTCGGCCGAGGCACATGGCTTGACAAGACCGCGATGAAGATACTGGAGAGAGAGGAAAAGCTCGGAAGGAAGGTCGGAGTATTCAAGGTCGAGAGCGGGCTAGGCGCCTCTGGGATTCCTCACTTGGGAAGTCTCGGAGACGGGGCTAGAGCTTATGGGATGAAACTTGCTCTTGAGGCCGCTGGACGCAAGGCGACGTACGTGGCCTTCAGCGACGATAAGGATGGTCTGCGAAAGGTTCCGGCGGGCCTTCCTGAATCTCTGGAGAAGCACTTAGGCTATCCTGTGGATGAAGTGCCTGACCCTTTTGGCTGCCATGGGAGCTACGGTGAACACATGAGCAGCCTCCTCCGAGATGCACTGGATACTTGTGGAATAGAGTACGAGTTTGTTTCAGCTGCTGACGCATACAGGCGAGGACTGTTCAACATGGAGATCGACAGACTGCTTCGCAACGCTGAGAAGATAGGCCAGATGATTAGGTCAGAGGTGTCCCAAGAGAAGTACGTTCAAGCGCTGCCCTATTTCGCCATTTGCGAGAAGTGTGGAAGAATCTACACAACTACTGCCCTGAAGTATCTGCCAGACGAGAAAAAGGTCGCGTACAAGTGTGAGGGGATGGAGGTAAAGGGGACTCGGCTTCAAGGATGCGGCCACCAAGGAGTCGCAGATATCACAAAGGGTGAGGGAAAGCTCATGTGGAAAGTCGAGTTTGCAATGAGATGGAGCGCTCTGGGCATACATGTCGAGGCTTATGGAAAAGACATAGCGGACTCTGTTCGAGTCAATGACAAGATCAGTCAAGAGATCCTGAATTATCCGCCCCCGTTCCATGTCAGATATGAGATGTTCCTAGACAAAGGGGGAAAGAAGATTTCGAAGTCAGCTGGAAATGTGTTTACACCGCAGGTCTGGTTTAGATATGCGTCGCCCCAGTCTCTTCTACTTCTCATGTACAAGAGGGTAATAGGCTCTAGGACGATTGGCGTCTCAGACATCGCGACCTACGTGAGGGAGCTCGATGACTTGGAAGACGTTTATTTCGGGGCGAAAGAGGTGTCCGACGCAAGAGAGCGAGCGAAGCTTAGGGGCCTCTATGAGTATTGTTGGCTTCTACGCCCTCCCTCAAAACCGTCGGTCCACATACCTTACAACCTACTCGTCTATCTAGCGAAAGTTGCACCGAAAGGTCGAGAGGTTGCGTTCATAGCAAGCAAGTTGAGAGGATACGGCCTGAGAGTAGATGAGGAGTCCCCAGATTTCCTCAGTAGGGTCCGATATGCACAGAGCTGGGCTACGGATTTCGAAGAGATAACCGAGACACGCATCGAACTCAATGAGAAGGAGAAAGGTGCCATAGAAGAGCTGATTCGCCTCATAAAATCAGAGACTGATGAGCAGAGGATTCAGAACGGAATCTTCGCTGTTGCCCGCAAGCATTCTTTGGAGGCACCTGCGTTCTTTAGGGTTCTCTATCAAGTACTCATCGGCGGACCGGAAGGTCCTAGGCTGGGGCCCTACATCGTAGCTATGGGGCGAGACAATGTTGCGGACGCTCTTTCAAGGACCTTGAGCCACTAGGGTTGTCTACTTCTCCTTTCGAGTCTTCTCTACCATCAAAGACAGAAGGATCCCTGTGCATGCCAATGCTACGGATGCTTCGAGGTAGAAGGGCATGGTCTTCGAGACCGAAGCGTAGAGGACGCCTCCTAGAACTGAGCCAAAGGTTCTTGCGGCGTACTGCCACACAATGAAGAACGAATAAACTCTACTTCGACTCTCTCTGGGACATACGTCAGCCCTCAAGGCTTGAGACAACTGCTGCACAACAAGCGTCGAGAGAGAATTGATCGTGAAGATCAATGCTACTTGAGGAAGCGTCTTCGATTGAATGAAGAAGAACGAAGACACGCCTGCCAGCAAGAGTGAGACAGCAGTAACATTCCTTCGCCCATACCTGTCTGCGAGTGAACCGAACGCGAAACCTAGAACCCTCGCTGAATTCGAACTCAGAAGAACAAGGCCCCAATCTGTTGCACTCAATCCTATGACATCGGTGGTTCCATATAGGATGAAGTACGGTGAGGCTGCAGCCCAGCCTAGCCAGACAAGGCTCTCTGCTGCGAGGAGAATCCAAAGGTCACGTGTCATTCGCTTGTGTGTCGACGCTACGGTCCTTGCCATGACCGGGAGAGATCTGGCTTCTTCAGCTCTCGGCCGAATGGTTTCCTTGAGGAACATGAATCGGCACGAGCCAGCTGTGAGGGCGGCCAAGCCGGTCAAGATGTATCCCCATCTAAGGGTCAAGAGAGTTCCTTGCAGGTCGATCATGTAACCTGCGATCATGGGAGAGACCACCGCAGGGATTGTGGGGATGATTGCCCAAGCAGCGAATCCTATGCCTCTTGACTCCGGTGAAAGTGAGTCTGCTATCAGGGCACTCATCGCGGGCTCTCTGAAACCTGATGCAAGGGATTCTATGACTACAGCGACTAACAGCATTCGCCAGTCTAGTGCCATCGCCATGAAGAGACTTGCAAGCCCCAGAATGACGCTGAAGAGGGCAGTCAGCTTCTTTCGGCCGTATACATCAGCTAGGTAGCCACCCATTAGTGTTGGCAGAATCGACGCTATTGTTCCTATGCCGCTGATTATTCCAATCGTTTCCGGGGTGCCCTCCAAGGCTAGGACGTAGAGGGAGAAGAAGGGCCAGACGGAGTTTCCTGCGAATTGCCATAGGGCTCCGGTCGCAATCATGACTGGCATGTTGCCGCGCAGAAAGCCTAACCTGACCGATGATTGTTCGCGTTGATCATCTCGCATCGGAAACGCTGCATCCTATTGCGTGAAATTTCAGAGATGAATACCTTGCGCGTAATTAAGGGCTTCGAAGCTGCGAATCCCGTATTTCAGATTTCTTCGGCTATGCTTGCAACCGAGTCTCCTGGAAACACGACTCCTGACATTTGAATGCTTGTTACGATCCCTCTGTATGGGCTGAGAATTCTCTTGCTTCCGGCGCTCATGATTCCAAGCACGTCTCCTTTCTTCACGAGCGTTCCTGCCCGGATTCGTGGAATGAAGAAATTCTCTTCTTCTGCCTTGACCCCTGATATCTTTCCGAAGAAACGCTGCTGCTCAGAGGATGCCTTTTCTCGGACTATTCCTAGACTTGCAAATAGCCCAAGCATGGCATTTCGAAGTTGGTCTGCATGGTCAACGTCAAGTACGCCGCGATGGCTTCCGGCCTCTATTATCGCAGCAGGGATCTTCTTGTGAGAGGCCTCGATGAAGAGCTGCCCTCTCAATCCAGAGGATTCAACAACCGTAGGGACTGCAAGCTTTCTCACGTATCTTCGTATGAAGTCGAATTCTTGATGAAGACACAGAACGTAAGGAGTGCAACTCATTCCGCAACCATGCAGGTCGAGCACATAGTCAGATGCCATGGCCTCCTGCCATATGCGATGGGCGAGACGCTCTGAGACGGAGCCCTCTTGGTTTCCCGGGAAGATCCTGTTTAGATCTGCACCGTCCACGGGGGAGGCCCGCTCTCTACATCGAAAGGCCAATGGGTTAGCGATAGGGAGGAACGTCACGGAACCTGCAAGCGTTCTTCGATCGAGCAATGAGATCACTTTTCGCATTGCGTACGTCCCTATCACTTCGTCACCGTGAATCGCTCCAGTTACCAGAATCCTCGGTTTTCCAATGCCAAGTCTGTAGAAGGTAAGGCTAGCCCCATGCGTTTTGTCTATCTCAACTTTGATCTTTCTCATAGTGAACTTCCTGCCCGGCAAAGGTCGCCAATCCAATCTTCAGCTATTTCTCGTTTTCGAAGGTTGGTCAACCTATAAATCTGAATGTCCATCTATGAGGCGGTGGGCCCGTAGTCTAGTCCGGACAAGGACGCTGAGAGGCAAGCCTCTGCGGATGCCTGCGGAGCCGGAGATCCGGGGTTCAAATCCCCGCGGGCCCGCCACAAATCGTGTTATAGTGCTGAGCTGACTCAGATCTCGGGTTCTACTACGACGGCTGTTCCGGTTGCAGAGATCACTGTGATCCCCGCTTGCAGACCTATGTCCGAGGTCTCCAAGTCCAACCCAACAACAGCATTCGCTCCGACAGATATGGCCTTCTCCCTTACCCTTTCTATGGCTTCCAATCTAGCCTTCTCCAGCTCAGTTGTAAAGGCTGTGACCTCACCCCCGATGACCGACTGAAAGCCAGCCACAAACTTTCCAAGGATCCCACGAGTTCTGGGGCTCATCCCGGTTACGACTCCCAGCACCTTCTTGATCCTATATCCCGGAATCGTGGGAGTCGTCACTATCAGGAAGCCCGGCGCGCTTCCACGGATCGTCGCCCCACAGTTAGGACAGAAAGTAGCCTCGTCAGCCAATTGCCGACCACATCTCGAACAGAACATGCATACATCACAGTGAGATTATGTGAGATGAACGCTGTCTTGAACCTTTCTCAAGTCTGAACGCTCCATCTCAAAGGTAAGTAGAGAGCAGAAGTTCTCACGCGGCGAGCTGATGCTGTTCTGTTGACAGACCTCGTCTCGGAGGCGTTCCCGTAGAATCACTGTCAGGCGACGAATCCTTATATGGAAGACTGGCAAGCCTAGACGAATCT
>CAZFRJ010000021.1:0-9194 GCA_964521355.1 uncultured Candidatus Bathyarchaeia archaeon
TCGATGTTCACTGCCTTGCCATGGTCGCTCTTCGCTGTGTCGACACCGTCTTCTCCGTATCTGAATTGGATAATGTTTCCACGAGAGTCTCTTACCGTTCCGTCGTACTCAACCCTGATATGTTCGAGCGCGTTTATCAGCCGGCGCTGCATATATCCGCTCTGCTGAGTCCTCACCGCAGTGTCGACGAGTCCTTCCCTTCCACCCATGGCGTGAAAGAAGTATTCCACGGGGGCGAGGCCATCTCTGAACGATGAGTATACGAAACCCCTTGCTTCGGCTCCGACATCATTCGGTTCGAAGGACGATAGTGCTCTGTCCCTATAGCCTCGCAATATTCTCTTCCCTCTTATTGATTGCTGACCAATGCAAGCGGCCATTTGGCCTATGTTGAGCATTGATCCTTTTGCTCCGACTCTGACCATGACGATTCCGCTGTTCTCCATCCCGAAATACCTGTCCACCAGCGCGCCGGCTTCCTCTCTTGCCTTGGAGAGTTCGTTCATTATGTATATCTCAAGAGACTCTTGGAGTGATTGGCCTGGCAGTCTCTCCAACATGCCTTTTCTGTAGCTTTCGACGAGTCCGTTCACTTTCTCCTCCGCGTTCTTTATCGCTTTGTTGATTCTGTCTCTCACTGTGGGCGATACGTCCAGCTCGTCTAGTGCGTACGAGAAGCCTCTCATCGTCAGGAACCGATCTAGGAGCTTTGATATCGAGTTAAGGAAGTCTCTGCCAACACTTGGTCCGTAGTCCTTCACGATACGGTGGAAGAGACTCTCGGATCTTGCTCCTATGGCGTTTCTGTCTATCACTCCGTGCTCGAGTACTCCATCCTTGATGACAATGTATGCGTCGTAGGGACATTTTCCTTCCTTGCATTCAGCGCATCTTCTGCAGACGTTTGACTTGAACGTGAAGTTCATCTTCTTGGGGATGAATAGGCTGAATATCCTTTTGCCCGACCACATCGGTTCGGGTTTCCTAGTGTCCGGCTGGGGCAAGGGTCCGTCGTATTCCGCAGCCGTGAGAATCTTGGATACCTCGTTTCTGGTGAGGTATGTCGAGTTGCTTGTGAGTAGATAAGCAGCGCTTAGAAGGTCTGTGATGGCGCCTATGATAGGCCCACCATATCGAGGTGATAGAATCTGGTCTTGGACCTCCATGAGAAGGCGGGCCTCCGTACGGGCCTCTTCTCCTTGAGGAACATGGAGATTCATCTCGTCGCCATCGAAGTCAGCGTTGTAAGGAGGACAGACAGATGGATCTAGTCGGAACGTCTTGTATGGCAGAACTTTCACCTTGTGCGCCATTATTGACATCCTATGCAGAGAAGGCTGTCTGTTGAAGAGAACAATGTCGCCATCTCGAATGTGTCTCTCCACGACGAAACCGGGCTGAAGACTCTCCGCCAAGGTCTTTCTTTCCGCGACGAATTCAAGTCTAATTCTCCTTCCATCTGGACGCACGATGTATAGTGCGCCTGGGTACTGGTCTGGCCCGTTCTCAACAAGTCGTCGCATTTCGTCGATATTCCACTCGGTGACTCTTTCTGGGATCGTCAGCCTCGCTGCGACATCCGTCGGTACGCCGACCTCAGAAATATCTATGTTCGGGTCAGGTGAGATGACCGTTCTCGCGGAAAAGTCAACCCTCTTCCCTGAGAGGTTTCCCCTGAACCGGCCCTCTTTGCCCTTGAGCCTCTGACATATGGTCTTGAGCGCTCTGCCCGATCTGTGTCTCGCGGGAGGAAGGCCGGAGACCTCATTGTCGATATAGGTTGTAACGTGATACTGAAGAAGGTCGTGGAGTTCTTGGATTATGTTCACCGGAACTCCTGACTCGACTGCTTCTCTAAGCTTCTGGTTTATTCTTAGGATGTCAACCATCTTGTGGGTCAAATCGTCCTCAGAACGTATTCCAGACTCAAGCGTGATAGAAGGCCTCACGCTCACCGGCGGAACAGGAAGCACTTGAAGGATCGTCCATTCCGGCCGTGCAGCTTTCGGATCCATTCCCAGAAGTCTGAGGTCATCGTCGGAGATTCGCTCAAGTCTCTCCCTGACGGTGCTTGGCGTGAGTTTTCTCGCGCCCCCTTCCACAATCTCGTTGTATGATGTCGGTTTAACATGCTCGACTATGTATTGCTTCATTCCACAGTGCGGGCATTCCTGAGACTTCTTTGCGTCTTTGGCAACGCTCTCGAAGAAGATGTCCGGAACAATGTTCAGTCGCCTCTTCTCCTCCTCCATTAGACGCCTGTACTTTTCGATCTTATCATTGTTCAGGAGGATCCTTCCACAGCCACGGCATGTGACAGAAAGAAACTTGTGGACGAGTTTGGCGAAGCTCACGTGAACAACTGGCTGAGAAAGCTCGATATGACCGAAATGGCCTGGACAAGCTAGGGCGGTGTTCCCGCAGGTCTTGCATTTTTGCCTAGGTTCGAGAGTTCCCAACCTTCCATCCATTAAGCCCGATACAATAGGGACACCATCCTCGTCATAGGTGTCTGCAGTCTGAATCTCCACCGCAGACATCTTGCGAACCTCGTTCGGGGACAGCAGCGAGAATCGGATCTCGTCTATGACTTTGCGAGCTTCCTCGGCAACTGCCATCTCAGGCCCGCTCCTGGAGTCCAATTCTGGCTGCGATGCCAAGTGCCATTAGTTCCTGCGTTAGAAGCTTGAAGGCGTATGACATTGCGGCTGGAGAGATGACTGCCTTTTCTCCGCAAACACGGCAGATGTACCTGTTCTGCTTTATGTCGTAATAGCCTAGGAGCCCACAATTTTCGCAGACCAATACTATGGCTCTGTCTGACTCCTCAAGGAGTCTGTCCCTGAGAAGGGCTGAAGCGCCATGGCCGATGAGGCAGTCTCGCTCCATCTCGCCAAATCTGAGTCCTCCGCCGCGGGCCCTCCCTTCTGTTGGCTGTCGTGTGAGCATCTGGACCTGCCCCCTCGCCCTCGCATGCATCTTGTCGGAAACCATGTGATGCAGCTTCTGGTAGTAGACAACACCGATGAAGATGTCTGCGACCAGTTTCTTGCCCGTTACTCCATTGTACATGGCCTCTCTTCCGCCGTGTTGGAAGCCAAGCCTAAGGAGCGCTTCTCTCAGTGAAAAGAGGTTCTCATTTGAGAAAGGTGTTCCGTCAACCTGTGAGCCTCTCAGTGAGGCTACTTTGCCTCCGATCGATTCAGCAAGTTGTCCAATGGTCATCCTTGACGGCATGGCATGTGGGTTGATTATTACGTCAGGGATTATTCCGTCCTCTGTGAAAGGCATGTCTTCGCTGGGCACGAGCAGCCCCACAACGCCTTTCTGGCCATGCCTGGATGCAAACTTGTCTCCTAACTCAGGGATCCTTAGATCCCTCACTTTGACCTTCACGAGTTCGCTGCCCTCTATCGAATCAGAAACTGAGACGGAATCGACAACTCCTGACTCGGAAGGTCTCATGCAGACTGACGAGTCTCTCCTTGTTGGGCCTCTCACTTCAAACTCTCTGTATTCCTCAAGGAATCTTGGGGGGCTCGTCCTTCCTATCAGAACCACGTTTCCTGTCACAGGTGACTCGACTGTGATGATTCCGTCCTCTTCAAGAAGCCTGTAGTATCTGTCTCCTCTGTATCCTCTGACCCCAGAATCTGGGGTCTCGAATTTGTCTCTGAGCCCTCCCAGATACTGCCTGCACTGGGCTTCATAGACTCTGAAGAAGGAGGATCTTCCGAGTCCACGTTCGACAGACGATTTGTTGATGACGAATGCGTCCTCCATGTTGTATCCTTGGAACGACATCACCGCAACGACGCAGTTCTGGCCTGAGGGCCTCGCATCGAACCCCATTATCTCCATGGGCTTTGTTCTCACCAAAGGGCTTTGAGCGTAGTGAAGCAGGTGAGATCTAGAGTCGGTCCTGTTGAAGTGGTTCGTCGCGAAGACGCCTAAGGCTTGCTTAGCCATAGCTGATTCGTAGGCGTTCCTTGGAGACTGGTTGTGCTCGGAGAATGGGATTACTGACCCACATATCCCAAGGATGGTATATGGTGCTATTTCGAGATGCGTCGTTTTGACATTGATCTTGCTCTGGTCCAAGGCGACCAAGGCGTTCTCCTCTTCGTCTGCATCTAGGTATTCGATCACACCCTCTCTGACCAGGTCCTCCCACTGAATCTCTTCACGACGGAGCCTCTCAATGTGCGACTCTGTCAGTCTTGCTCTCCCGTTCTCGACAATGACAAGGGGGCGCCTCACTCGACCAGCGTCACAGTTGACATAGATCTCGTCTCTGGAATCTTGGGTTCTTGCCGGATAGTAGGCAACATTGACTTCTGAGCTGATCTTTCCTTCTCTTCTCAGTTTCCTTATCTCAGATACTAGAGCCTCCTGATCCCTACAGTAGCCTGCAATTATGCCGTCGACGAAGACCTTCGCTGAGTTCATCCTGAGCTTCTTGTCTGCCTCATCAACTGCAATCACGCCCATCCTGTGAAGTCGGGTGACCAGTTCTCTTGGCTCAACTCCTATGGCGACTGTCGCCTGTAATGCAAGGTTCTTGACTAGGCCACAGTTCGAGCCCTCAGGGGTTTCGTTGGGGCATAGTCTCCCCCAGTGAGTTGGGTGAAGATCCCTTGCCTCAAGGTTGGGTTGACTCCTGCTGAGAGGTGACTGCAACCTTCGCAGGTGGCTCAATGTTGAGGCAAAGTTTGTACGATCGAGGAGCTGAGTAACTCCGACTCTGCCCCGAACCCAGTTTCCAGTGGCGATCGCGTGCTGGATTCTTTCCGTGATTATCCCCGGTCTCACAGCATTGGATATTGACAGTTCTATGTGGCGCCGGATCGTAATCCTCTCAAGCTGATACTTCAAATCTCTCGTGAGATTTCGGAAGGCTATCCGAAGAAGGTCGGCAAGAAGAGAACCTGCAAGTCTCAGCCGCTTGTTGGCGTAGTGATCTTTGTCGTCCACCTGTCGTCTTCCGAGTTTCAGTTCGACAACTCTGCAGATTATCTCGGTCAGGAAATGAGCCTTCTCCTTTCTGTCCGGCGGCTTTATGCCTAGGTGAGGCAGGAAGTTCCGGTCAACTACTGATTCTGCCTTTCTCAGACGATACTCGTCTACCTGTCCCGGAGCCAGTCTGTTGCCTATGAAGAGTAGGGCGTCCTTCACCGTTCCTATTCCGGTTGCCTTTTCGAACGATGATTCAAGTTCATCCTGAATATTCCTGTCCGGTGAAACGGCTTCCGCGATCTTCGCATCCTCCTCAAGTCCCAGAGCTTTCATCATGACGATTACTGGCAGATCTGCTGGGACTCCTGGCATTGTGATGTAGATGGCTCCATCAGTCTTCATAGTCACCTCTATCCGCGCTCTGAAGCCCACAGTTGTCGAGAAGACCTTCGCCTTGTAAGTCGGAGTCGCCCCTGTCTTCTCGATATCGACGAGGATTCTGTTTGGAGCTAGATCTTCGAGCGTTACGACTACGCGTTCAGATCCGTTGACGATGAAGTATCCTCCAGGATCAAGCGGGTCCTCTCCTATCGCCTTGATTTCGTCAGCAGTCAGCCTAGAAGTAGGGCATATCCTTGATTTCAGCATCACAGGAAAGTCGCCTACATAGACCATCTCGGTCTGGCCCTCTCTGTTTCCTACGATGGGCACCATCTCTAGGCGAAGAGGAGCACAATACGTCAGGTTTCTGACGCGCGCCTCAGTGGGATAGATCCGTCGTTCAGATCCGTCGACTTCGATTACTCTTGGCGAACCTACCTCGATTTTCCCAAGCTTGATCTTCAGGTTGTACTCTTCAGTTTCTATCGGGATCTCCGCAACCTCGTCTACTACGGCTTGGAGGCCACGCTCGATGAAGTCATTATACGAATCTATGTGCTGCCTTTCAAGTCCCTTCTCTCGGAAGAACTTGTGGAACATGGACCAAGAATCTTGTTCAGAAATGCTCAACAAATGTCCCTCAAAAATCAGTCTTCAATAACGTAGCGATAAGCCACAGCTTCCCCGGCTGTCGGACTTCGCCTAATGATCTTGACGAGGTCTCCAGGTTTGGCGTCGATAGCCTCGCACGCTGGATCCGAAGCCTTGATGTATGGAAACTGATGCGGTTTCACGTGATATCTTCTCAAGATTTCCTCGGCATCTTTCTTCTTCAGAAGCACATGCTTGGGAACGAGCTCATGCTGGAAGATTTTGAACTCTTTCTCTCTTTCCCTTTTCGCCAATCAGGAGAATCCTCCGAAGCAAAAAGCCGCCATGCAACTTTTTCACTCGTGGAAATCGGAAACTCACGCTATTAGCAAAAGGGCACGGTTATAAAGTTTGCTTGTTTCATTGCCAATAGGAACTTCGAGTTTGGTGCGAAAACCTTCTTGAGATCAAATGCAGTTAATCACGTTGGTCGATGAGTTCTGCTGTCGCAGAATACTGTCGAAGTCTTTGATGTGGGTTCTCAATCAAATCTGATGAGACGCGTAAAAGCATAAATAAAGCGCTTGTCTGACTCCTGAAGAGTTTGCGGAGCGATATCGAATGGGAAAAGCCGCGAAGGGCCTATTTGCTGCAAGGAGGCTGAGGAGAACGAGAAAGAAGCTTCGATGGAAGTATCCACTCTTCAAAAGAAGGATGCTGGGGTTGGACTACAAGGCTGACCCCCTTAAAGGCTCTCCTCAGGCCCGGGGAATCGTTCTGGAAAAGGTGGGCGTTGAATGTCGCCAACCGAATAGCGCTGTCCGCAAGTGTGTGCGTGTTCAACTGATAAGAACTGGTAAGGTCATCACGGCTTTTCTTCCAAGGGACGGGGCCTTGAACTTCGTTGATGAGCATGATGAGGTTCACATTGAGGGTATTGGCGGGGCGGAGGGTAAGGCATATGGAGACCTTCCGGGAACGAGGTACCGCGTCTTCAAGGTGAACGGCGTCTCTCTTTCAGCTCTCTTGAGCGGCAAGAAGGAGAAGCCTCGAAGATAGAAACAGAATCCTCTTGGTCCAAATGCACGGCGACATTCTTGAGATCATGAAACGATATAGGTCTCTCCCTGTCTCGTGACGATCTTTTCTTGGTCGCTTGGAACACCGAAACATAGATCTTTGATTCGATGCATAGCTTTCAAGTCACTCGTCATGGGCCTCAGTTTCGGGCTGGCGTAAGCTCTTGCGAGCGGCTGATTTAGGGCCATGTCGTGATCCTTCTTGTATTTCCAGATGGCTGAGTTGAACTCCACCAGACTAGCAGTCACTTCATTCAGCCTGTCAATCGTTCGTCCACTCCACCGTTGGAAACGCTCTATGTGAATGCTTCCACGCGAGTACATGCTTCTCCACAAATGGTCAGTTATGTATGGACAGATCGGCGCCAGAAGAATGAGGACCGACCGTAGGCAACGATGTAGGGTGACCCAAGCTGCCCTTTGTTCGTCTTTCGAAAATGCGTGGTCAGTGTTATATGCCCTTGCTTTCGCCATCTCGACGTAGTGAGGAGCGAAGAGGTTCCAGATGAAGTCTCTGACCTCGTTTGAAGGAACGAAGAAGTTGAAGTCTGCATAACCGTTGAGGCATCTCTTCTGAAGCATGTTCAGTTCGGATAGTATCCATCTATCGCTGGCCGTGAGGCGTGCTCCTGTGGGTCGAGGAAATGATGAGATGAATCGTGAGAGGTTCCACAACTTTGTCAGGAACTTGGAGGTTCCCGCAATCCTTTGCTCTGAGCATCTGAAATCTGACCCTAGGCTTGCCTCGGCTGCGTTCCAGAATCTGAACGTGTCGGCTCCGTACTTCGCCAAGAGAGGTATCGGATCGACTACGTTGCCTTTGCTCTTGCTCATCCTCTCGCCCGACTCGTCGACGCCATATCCCATGATCCAAGCATGCTTGAAGGCAGGCTTCCCTGTCAGTTGATGGCATCTCAGGATCGTGTAATACAGCCAGGTGCGCACGATGTCCTTGGCTTGAGGCCTAATGGTCACAGGGAAGGTCTTGCGATGGAGCTTCTCGGATCGCAGGTACCCTGAGACAAACAGGGGTGATATGCTTGAGTCAAACCATGTGTCGAATGTTCGTTCTTCGCCGGTGAATCCCTTGTCAACGCCGCAATGCTGACAGCTTCGGAAGGGCGGACTGTCCTTCCATGGCTGGTAGTATGGTCCGGGCTTTGGAATGTTTGGTTTTCCGCAGTTCTTGCAATACCAGATTGGAATCTCTGTGCCGTAGATCCTCCTTCTGGAGATCGGCCAATCGATGGTCACTGAGTCTATCCAGTTGTAGAGAATCTGCTTGTGAGCTTCAGGGTGAAAGATCATTCCTTGGGCTATCTTTCGAATTGATGGAATGAATTCGATTTGCCTTAGATAGAATTCCTTCATAGGAACAATTTCAACAGGAGTGTCGCAGCGATCACATATCGGAGTTCTGTGCATCGTGTTCTCTTTCTTCTCGATGAGTCCCTCGTCTTCAAGATCCTTTGCGATCTGTTTGCGAGCCTCCTCGATCGACAGGCCTGAGTATTTCGAGGCCGCCTCCGTCATTCGGCCCTTTGTGTCTATTGCGACGATTTCCTCTAGTTTCAGTTCTCTGAAGAGGCGTACGTCGGATGAGTCACCGTAGCTGCAGATCATCACGACGCCGGTTCCGAATTCTTGTCTGGCGGCAGCATTCGGGATTATTGGGACCTCTCTTTCGTAGAGGGGAACTATGCAGTGTAGATTGTGTAGGTGACTGTAACGGTCGTCATCAGGGTGAACAAGAACGGCTTGGCATGAGCATAGGAATTCAGGGCGGGTGGTTGCTATGGTGACAGTTCCTTGCCTCTCTTTGAGTTTGAAGCGAATGTAGAACAGGATGGTCGGAAGTTCGACATATGCTATGTCGGCGTCTGCAATTGTTGTTCCACAATCCACGCAGTAGTTGTTAGGCCTAGTGTCCTCATAGATTAATCCTCGCTTCCACAGGTGAATGAAGCTTGTCTGGGTTAGCCTGCGATATTCGTCGGAATCCGTCCGATAGTAGTGGTCGAAGTCGCCGCTTAGACCCATGGTCTTCATGGTATCGATCATTTCGGCTTCGAGGTCGTCAAGCGAATGTTTGCACAGTTCGATGAATCTTTCGCGGGGGGTTTCATGGATGTCGATGTTGTGCAGGCGTTCCGTGTAGAGTTCAACAGGGAGCCCATTCCTGTCTAT
>CAZFRJ010000022.1:0-8591 GCA_964521355.1 uncultured Candidatus Bathyarchaeia archaeon
GCCAGGTGAAAGTGCGATCATAAATCGAACGAATCGCAATTAGTTGCTTCAAGTCCTGTCTGTAAATCCAGTCGATTTTATGCCCTTCAATGGACAAAGGAAAGAACAATGCTTTAATTTGCTCCCTCCGAATTCAATACTCAAGGCGATTGTATGCCTTCTGCTTTCGTGATGATTAACACAGAAGTTGGGGCAGAAAGGGAAGTCTTAGAGCGACTGAGGAAGTTCACCGACATCAAGGAGTCCTACGCCGTTTTCGGGATCTACGACATCGTCGCGAAGATCGAAGCCGACTCTATGGAGAAACTGAAAGAGACAATCGATTGGCGTATAAGACGGCTTGACAAGGTCAGATCCACTTTAACGATGATCGTCACGGAATCTAAACGTTGACGTCTGAACCCTTTTTAGGACTCGTCCGAAGTTCCTTTCACTCGCAAGCGCTAAAAAGGAGTTATGAACCCGCTCTTCAGATATTCAGGCTTTAGAACAGCTGGAGCCGGATGGGTCGAGGGCGATTCAGTTATGGCCTGATCCTTTGGAGCTGACCCGTCTCAAGCCTCGTTATGCGGTTGCCACTGATCGGTAACCTAAGGCGATCCGTCTTCGACGCATTTCAGCATTATACGTTCATTCAACCGCTCATAGCGTTGATTTTCGCGGAGAAGCTTGAAAGCCTCATAGATTTAAGGATGCAAGCCTAATCCCGTATATCTTCATCATTGCGAAAAAGTTAACAATTAAAAAAGTTTTAAAAGTTAACTTTCTTAATGCCGAGTCGGATCGTTCGTTATGAGTAGATGAGTAATTGGGCATCTAGTTTTGGAGGCCTTTTTCTGAACATCTGAGTTTAGTCTTGTCGTGTAGTCTTCTGAGAAGTCGCTTCTCGACAGAGATGCTGCTGTCGTGGGCTTCCGCCGGCGGCTTATAGAAGGTTAACCCGAGCCCCTGAACCTTGGCCTTGGTGGTGAAGAAAGGTTTGAAGAGCTTATCGAGGTCCTGTTTCGGTATGCCCACTTCGGTGTGCCGTACCCTTTATGGGTAGTCAAAGCTTTTCGTTGGAACCCCGAATTCAAATTCGTCTCGGCCGATAAACTCAAAATACCTGATACACTATCTGTAGATATTGACCCCTGAGTCAAACCTACAGATGCGAGGTGAGCGAGTTGACTCCAACTCTCTCAGATCTTTACTTGATGAATCTGTTCGTGACGATAGCTATGTTCCTGGTTTTGACGTTTAGAGCTTGGATAGAATTGAAGAACTACAACGTTGTCTGGAAAGAGATCAAAAGGCGAAGTACGAATGAAGTAGTGGGCAGAATCCTCAAGGCTGAAAGAGAGCTCTTCACAAAAGTCGAAGGCGGAACGGAATTATACGACCTGCTTTGCAGAATATTCGATGTCGAGGCAAAGTGAGGCATATCCCGATATCAGGCGAATCGACGGCATGCAACAGGATAATCTTTTCGATCTCTTGGGATGAATCTGCAGCCTGAGGCAGGACTTATCGGATTTGGGATTTCGCTCCCAGGTATGATCCTCTTGTTTGGCTTCAGGATCCAGAATCGTAACTGCAGATAGAAACGACGCAGTGAAGAGGCTTTTCGGAACTGCGAAGACCTTGCTGAGGAGACTTGGTTGAACGGTCTTGTCAAAGCACATTGCGCCTATCTGCGTCCTCGAAGTCCCTGATCTTTACCGAACTCTTTTTTCGGAAGTTGAAACTCTCGTGAGTCTAACAAGAATTGTTCTGAGATCAATGCTTCCGGCGCTTTCGCTTGTTCGTGCAGGCTGCGTAGCTAAAAGGGATTCCCTAACTTCGAGGAAAGAAGCACGCGGCCAGGTGATTTGGTCTAATCTCTTCCAGTAGAGGCTCGCGCTCGGAACAAATGGGTTGCGCGTACGGGCACCTAGGGTGGAATCTGCAACCCTTTGGTGGGTTGATCGGGCTGGGGATCTCCCCCTGAGGAATTATGCGCTCCAATTTCACCTTGGGATCTGGAACTGGAATCGAGGACAGTAGAGCCAAGGTGTAGGGGTGCAATGGTCTCTCGAAAACCTCCTCCTTCGGGCCTGTCTCCACGATCTTGCCCAGATACATGATGCCAATACTGCGGCAGACGTAATTGGCCATGGCGAGATCATGAGTTATGAACAGATAGGTCAGATCGAATTCCTTCTTCAGCTCAAGCATCAACTGAAGGATCTGCGCCCGAACTGAAACGTCGACCATTGCGATCGGTTCATCTGCAACCACAAACTTCGGATTCAAAACCAATGCTCTGGCGATGACGACCCGCTGTTTTTGTCCTCCGCTGAGCTGGTGCGGATAGCGGTCGTAGAAGCTGCTCCACGGTTTGAGACCAACCCGCTCCAACATCGCTCGCGTTCTCTCAATCTGTTCACTTGGTGTGCCTATGCCCTGAAATGACAGAGCATGCCTTATCGCCTCGCCGACCTTGATGCGTGGACTTAGTGATGCGGTCGGATCTTGGAAGATCATTTGCATGTTACGCCTGAATCTGCGAAGCTCCTCTCCGCGAAGTTTGGAAGTTTCTACTCCATCGAAGACGATCTTGCCGGAGGTGGGCTCGATAAGCTTGAGGCATAATCTTCCTGTAGTGCTCTTTCCGGAGCCGCTCTCGCCGACGAGCCCGAGGATGTCGCCGCGGTCCATTGAGAACGAGATATCATCGACAGCGTGTACGAAGCTCTTCTGTGAAGTCAGTAGTTTATCTAGGAAACTCTTCTCGACTGGAAAGTACTTCTTGAGATTCGTGACTTCAAGTATGCTGCTCAATTCTCTCTAGCTCCTGTCGTAGAGGTGGCAAGCAACCTTCGAGCTGTTATGCTTCAGAAGCAGCGGCTCCTCTTTCCTGCAACGGTCGAAGGCATAAGGGCATCGTGGGTGGAAGAGGCAGCCAGGCGGCGGTTCAGCTAGGTCCGGCGGCGCTCCAGGGATCCAAGACAAGACTTGGCCTTTCTTAGTAATGTTCGGAACAGAATTGAGCAGTGCTTGCGTGTACGGATGCATCGGCTTCTCGAATAGGACGCCGGTTTCGCCTAGCTCCGCAATTCTTCCTGCGTACATCACAGCAACGTGATCCGCGGTTTCCGCTATAATACCGATGTTGTGGGTGATCAGGACCAATGTAAGACCGAGGCTCTCCTTGAGCTCTTTCAGCAGCTCGATTATCTGAGCCTCAACTATCACGTCGAGAGATGTTGTCGGTTCGTCCGCGATCAGTAGATCAGGGCCAAGCGCTAACGCGAGTCCGATCATTACTCTCTGCCGCATTCCGCCGCTGAATTGATGGGGAAAGTCGCTAATCCTTTCCGGAAGTATGCCAAGGCGGCTCAATACCTCCCTAGCCCGCTTCAAGGCATCTCCCTCGGCAACTTCGGGTTCGTGGGTGCGGATCATTTCTACAAAGTGGGCGCCAATTCTCTTGACAGGATTGAGCGATGTCATCGGATCCTGAAAGATGTAGCCAACCCGTTTTCCTCTCACCCGGCGGATCTCCTCTTCAGAGCAGTTGACAACGTCAACCCCGTCAAGAGTTATCTGCCCGCTCACGATCTTGCCAGGCGGAGGGACGAGACGTAGAGTTGATAGGCCGAGCGTGGATTTGCCGCATCCCGACTCCCCGACAATACCGACTGTGCGTCCTTTCTCCAATGACAGGGAGACTCGGTCAACCGCTTTCACATCCGCTCTGAGGGTGTGATACTCTACGACTAGTGACTGAATTTCGAGTAGCGGCATCTTCCTAGCCTCACCTTTGGAGACGTGGGTTGAAGAGTTCGCTCAGTCCTTCTCCCATCAATGTGAAGCCTAAGGCAAGCAAGACAACCATTAGGCCCGGGAATGCTATCGCCCACCATGCGCCGCTCGGAAGGAGTCTCCTACCATAGGTGAGGTCCCACCCCCAGTCAGGGGTGGAGACAGGCAAACCTAGACCAACGAAGGTGAGGCCCGCCGCTGTGAGAATTGCGTCAGCGAAGTTTATCGTCGCAACCGCCACGATGGACGGGATTACGTTTGGAAGAATGTAGTTGAAGAGTGTCGTTCTTGGCCTCGCGCCCATCATGTGGGCGGCCTCAACATAGGGAAGTTCCTTGATAGTGAGGACTTGGCTACGGATTATTCTGAAGTACGACGGAACGTACACAACCGCAATCGAAAGAGCCATGTTGACGACCCCAGGCCCTAACATCGCCGCGATCGCGATGGCAAGCACGAGGCCCGGAAAAGCGTAGATACTGTCCATTACAAGGGAAGCGACTTTGTCGGTGTACCCTCCAGTATATGAGGCGAAGAGTCCAATCGGGACACCGACTACTAGACAAACGATCACGGATAGTAACGCGACTTGGAACATTATAGACCCACCGGAGTAGACTCTGCTAAGCATGTCTTGGCCGAGATGGTTCGTGCCAAGCGGAAACTCAGAGGAAGGAGGTGAAAGGATCGGACCCACGTTTATAGCGATTGGGTTGTAGGGGGAAATCCATGGAGAGACTACCGTCATGATGGCTACAGCCGCGACGATTACCCCTCCAATCAGGACTGCCCAACCCGCGAGTCCCCTTCTCGCGAGACCGATTAACGAGGGAAACAACTGGACGAGAATCCTTCCTTGACGTCTCTCATTGCTCATGGCAGAACCTCCTAGAATCGGATGCGCGGGTCAAGATACGCATAGATGATGTCGACCGCCAAACTAACTATTGCAACCAGAATCCCAAAGAAGACAACAACTCCTTGGATTGCCGTGTAGTCTCGGAAACTTATCCTATCCACCAGATATCGACCCAAGCCAGGCCAAGAGAAGGTAGTCTCGGTGAGAACAGCCCCAGCCAACAAAGCGGCAAATTGGAGGCCCATCATAGTCAGTATCGGAAGGAATGCATTTCGAAGAGCATATCCATACACAACGGTTCTTTCCTTCAGTCCTCGAGCTCGTGCTGCGGTGATGAAGTCCAACTGCAAGGTTTCCAGCATGTTTCCTCTTGTCAACCTGATGAAGATTCCACAGAGCACAGTGCCCAATGTAAGTGAGGGCAGGAACAGATAGCGAAGCGACATTGTGAACTTCGACGGGCTTCCCTCCAGAATGCTATCTATCGTATAAAGCCCAGTACTCCAATGAACACCACCGAGATTGAGTCCCGTTGGATCCATCCCAGGATAGATGCGGTCTCCAGCCGGGAACAGGTGAAGGTAGATCGCGAAGATCATTATCAAAACCTCGCCGAGGAAGAAAACTGGGATTGCGTACGATCCTATCCCAAAGATCCGGACTGAATGATCCTGCACCGAATTGTATGACCGAGAGGCCTGCACACCGAGGACAACTCCAACCAAGACCATGATTATCGTTGAGAAGATCGCGAGTTCGAGTGTTGCAGGAAAAGCTGAGAAGATCTGCTGTGAGACTGGTGAAAAGTCTTGCATGGATTTGCCAAAGTCTCCTCTTAGTAAGCCTACTAGATATTCAACGTATTGGATCTCAATCGGCTTGTCGAGGCCGAGCTGCCGCTTAAACTCCAGCAACATCTCAGGGTTCACCTGCTTTTCGAAATGGAGTGAAGCAGGGTCACCGGGCAGAACTCTTACTACGAGAAACACGAAAGTCAAGAGTAGCATGATCATCGGAATCGTCAGTAGAAGTCTGGCGATCACATACGAACGAAGTGACATAAGAAAAAAGTGGGGTGGGGCTACTAATTAAGAGTTGCTCGCGTTCTCCGCTAACCGTAGCCCAATTCTTGTAGTGTCTTCACGGTCAACGCCGTATTTGCGTCACCGAGTACCTTGTATGCGTCTGTGTGGAACGCCATCCCATTCGGGATCATGCTGTAGAGTGGTACCGCCTGGCCTAGAAATACAGTATCCACAAGTTCCTTCCTGTTCAGAGCCGCAGCAATGGCTTGCCTCACTTTGGGATTGTCGAACGGCGGAATCTTCTCTTGGAAGCAGATGTATTGAATGAACGCGCCTGTACCCTCCCAGACCTTCACCGTCGGGTCCGTCTGGAAGGTCTTGAGGTCAGTGGCCGCGATTTGCCTGAACGCCATGTCGATGTCTCCAGATTTCATCGCAAGGGCTAAAGCAGTTGCGTCCGCGTAGAATCTAAGAATTATGTGCTTGGTCTTCGGGTAGCCTTCGGCGATTCCCCAGTATTTCGGATTGACATCATATCGCATCTCATAGTCTTTCCCAGCCTTCCTGGTCCAAGTGGTCAGGAGATAAGGTCCTAGGTCGCTCGGGTTGCTAGCGCGTGCGTCACCCTCAACATAGTCCACCGATTTGTCCATTGGAGCGTACTTTGGATTGACAATGTAAGAGCCCTGGAATGCCATGAGGGATACGAAGGGAGAGAACGGAATCTTTAGGTGAAACACGACCTGATACTTAGAAGTCACTTCCACACTGTCAATGATGTCCTTGTATCCTATGCCGGCCTGGGAACTATCCGGCAAGTATAGGCTCAGCGACCTATCGAAACTATACTTCACAGCGCTTGCATCGAACTCCTTTCCGTCGGAGAACTTTACGCCCTGCCTCAGATCAAAAGTCCATGTGAGTCCATCTGAGCTTCCTGACCATTTCGTCGCCAATCCCGGCATGAAGTCTTCCGGACCCGCTCCTGACCCGGGTTTGATGTAGACTAGTCCTGCTCCCGTATTCATCACGACGTTCAATCCGAAGTAGTCATACGCCTCAGCTACATCGAGGTTAGTCTCTACCGAATCCGTGGTTCCAACAATCAGCGTATCCTTGCCTGCAGGCGGAGTGATCAGCCAATACATCATGTTCTGCGTTATGTCAAGTACAACTCCTTGGACATCAGGCTTGGTGACTGCCCAAGCGCTGCTCTGGAAGACAGGCACGATGGCGGCGTCATCAACCATGATCTTCTGGATCTGCTCGTAGAGCTGGCTCCTCTTTGCTGGATCTGATATTGCCCGTGCTTGTTCGATAAGCTTGTCTATTTCAGGGTTCTTGTAATTCATGTGAAGCCACCCTCCGCCTTGGGAATGCAGAAACGGAAAGATGTAGTCATCAGGATCCAAGTAGTCCGGGTACCAGCCGTAAACATACATAGGCATTATCTCAGCGTCTCTATTCTTCTTGTAGCTTGGCCAATCGGCCCCATGCAGATTGACAGTAATGATTCCGGTTTTCTCGAGTTGGGACTTGTACACTGCAGCTTGGTCCGCGCTTGACGGATAGTGTCCTGATGATTCATACCACCAGTCAATCACAAGCTTTCCTTTCTTCGTAGGTGTTGGAGTGGGGGTAGGCGTCGGTGTTGGTGTGGGCGTGGGTGCGGGCGTTGTTGGAGGAGGCAGAGTCGCTTGATATATGCCGTAGCCAGCAGCAGCGACAACCGCGACGACAACGATACCGCCGACGTACTTCATGTAACCCCGTCTAGTTACTTTTTCTCCGGTCTCTTTCTGTTCGGACATGTCTATCACCAAAATTTCCAAGATGACATAGCTTTTCCACATCCATGCGTTTTTCCAAAGTAAAATTCATCTCGTCAAAATATAAAACTTTGTCAAATGCTTCCTCCCTCAATGAACAGATGCTTGGCATTGATTTCAGCACGACCGGAATCGAATTCCAAGATGCTTTTTTCCTATCTTGGATCTTTCGGGTTGAACCGGAAAAACATAAGAGCTTTGTCTTCCTAGATTCATGCGCAGGTAGTTTGAGTACAATGGATCAGACGATTAGAGAGCTCTTGTCTAGAGAGAGCGAGGACGAGTTCGCTAGAGCTTCATGTGACGTGTTGAGAGCTCTTACAATTCTCGGAGGGCGTGCTTGGCATTCCGATCTTATTGACACTTTGATGGGGCTTTGGAGTATTAGAACTTCTGAGATGCAGCAGACAGCTTCTATCCGTGGACACTTGGATGATGCGATTAGATTTCTGAATGAGAAACAGATCATAATATCGGAGAAGAAACAGAGAGCAGATTTGTCGGGAAGTCCTGTGGAGGAACTGCTTCACTCAAGCAAAGACTATTTCGGGCTCCTGAGGAATTTCGGCGGTGACAGAGAGGTACTCAAATACACTCGTGAGACCTCTCGATAGCATCTCTCCCTAAAATTGATTCGAGCTGGGTCGTCTCAGCTAAATACCTTCAAGATCACATTTCACTCTTAACTCTGATAGATCATAGACGACCCGAGATTGTTCTCGAGATGCAGTAATAAAAACTAATCGTTGAATACCGTTTCGTGTTTTGCGATTTTGCCCTATTGTATGACATTTTTAAGGCGGTGGAAGCTGTCTTGAGCAGTCTTCGCCTAGAGAATCTTCCAATCAATAACTTTTCCGTCATCAAATTTGAGTCACAGAAGCCTCAGAATCACCATACCGAAGTAAGTCGCCAATGCCCTAGGAACACACGCCGGAGACACGGCGACCTATTGGTTACATCCAATATAGTGAAGAAAGGACCGAATGTGTGCCGTTTCCAGATTTTTGCGGTTTGCGGAAAGAAGAAATCAAAGGCATCAGGTTGACTACGTTATGAAATTGTTCAATCCAGCCTCTTTTGCCAGTTCAA
>CAZFRJ010000023.1:0-8368 GCA_964521355.1 uncultured Candidatus Bathyarchaeia archaeon
TCGTGGTTCCGGTCCCGCATTCGACCGGTGTCTTAACTCTCCAGACAACTTCCTTGGGTAAGATCTCTTCGAAGGCCTTTCTCAAGATCCATTTGCCTCGCCTTTCATTATCTGTGCCATAGACTAGGTAGCTAGGATGCAACTTCGCAGCAAAGGCCCTCACTTCAGGATCGAGAAAGGGAAGCTTCACTTCCACTCCAAGGGCCTTTCCTAACGCAATGGACGAGAAAGCCATAGCATGTTGCATCTTCTCCAATTCTAATCGTAGTTGGTCGTTGCTGTAATCGAAGAGGAAATTGTATCCGGCGAAAAGCTCATCGCAGCCATCGCCCGTCATCACGGCAGTAGAGTCACTGCCTTTCACACACCTCAGGGCGATAAAGATCGCCAAGTCATTCCGTATCTCCATAGGATCAAAGGTAGGCACAATCTCGATGACTTGTGGAATCGCCTGAAAAATCTCGGCCCGACTGAAGAAGTAAACATTATGCTCCAGCCCTAAATGCTCTGCTATCTGCCTTGCATACCCAAGATCAGGCGCCTCCGCCTCATCGAAGGCAACCGTGAACGCTTTCAATGAAACGTACCTTGAACCTATTGAAGCCAAAATGCTTGTATCTAGACCGCCAGAGAGAAGAAGGGCCGACGCCAAGTTCTTCGTAACAGCCCTCTCCAACACCTGCTGAAGTTCCAGGCAGGTCTCTTCGATGTGTCTAACGCCTTTCAGATCGTCCGATTTCTCCAAACGCGGTGTTCTCCCATAAAGTCTTCTTCTGAGAGGAGAGCAGGTGAATCTTCAGCAAGAACATCGAGTTCTTCTTCTCTTGACTTGACTCTTCAATTCGAATGGATTTTCTGAACATTGGGCCATCGAGAACCATCGTATGATATTCGCCATTTTCCCCACAAAGATCCATGCCAGACTTCCTGTGAAGATTTTCTAGCTCTCCTAAGCATTCTCCATCAAGTTGGCGACCAAGCCATTTTCCGCTGAACCAAGGTTCCTTCACACATGTGAAGACCGGCTTGAAGCCTTCCGAAACCACTTCATGCAATAGCTGGGTACCCCCAGTTCCCCAGAGAGGCATAATCGGAGTCACTGGCAGCCCACTGCACACACCCTCCATCCATCGCCTATGATCTTCGATCCAAATGTCTCCGGTCACTATGCCTTCAATTCCTTCCTCTCTCGCCAAATTCGCTACGACATCTCTGTAGCTTTCCAGATAGGGCTCTATCACCTTGAACGTCAAATGCCGCATCCCCAATGCCTCAGACTGAAGCCTCATCACTGAGAGCGGATGGCATAGACCTGGCCAATCATTCAGAACGAACGTGAGGAGAAAGGCTACCTCGTGGCCTTGAGCTATTGCCTTGTGAAAGGCGAGGCACGATTCCTTTCCCCCGCTCCACGACGCTGCAACCTTCATGTAGCCCGCCCACCAGAATGCTCAGTCGTGCTATTCGCTGCCACCGTTGGTGCTTGAGAGCCCTTCATTACTTGTTATCTAAGGGAACCAGATCATGGATCATCTGGATGGCCCTGAGACCAAGAGTTGAGAACAAAGCGACGTTATTGATGAGCGCCGAAAGCAGTGATGGCACGCCAGAAACCAATGCAGCCAGAATAGGAATCCCGAAGAATAGAGCGACCCAAAGATTCTGTAGGAATTCGCTTACTAATGTTAGCAGAACTGCAGACGCAACCATTATCCTTCGTGAGGGATTCACTTTCAGCATATTGAGTAGGCCTCCAGCGAATCCGACGACACCGATTATGCCAGATATGTATGGCGTCCAAGGCCCAGGCGCCATGAACAGGTCCGAAACGACGATCGTTAGCATGCCGGTGATGAATCCGTGAACTGGACCGAAGACCATGCCGCAAACGAACGCTAGGGTCTCCGACAGCCCCACCTTGATAAGAACTCCATATATCGCTACGGGCGACGCTAGAGCAATTCTCCCAAGAACGATTCTTACAGCCGCGCCTGCGCCCACTAGTGAGGAGACAACAGCGACCGTCTTGGTATCGATTCTGTATGTCAACGGACCTCAAGGCATATTGGATGGATAATCCAGCCATATAACCGTGATGAGCTTGAGCGGGATCAAAACCTCAGACAAGACGGGTGTCCAGAATCTTCCTCTACTAGCGTATTTGGAGCGATACAGCGTCCACTTTAACGAACTCGTAGACTCTGCTATGGAGTTGTTTGTTCCGCATCCTGGCGTAGAAACTAGGGAGAAAGCTGAGGAGGCATTGGCGAAAGAGTTGAGGGACTCCCTGTCTGACGTAAACGTCGCCTGCCTTGTTGTCGCTTGTATCCGCACTGAAGAAGATGCGGCAAAGGGGTTGGTTCCCGGCCTGAGTAGAGAAAGATTCTTGGGACGCCCAGGACTCGTCGCCGACGAGTTGCTTGGAATGACTTTGGCAAGCTATATTGCGGGCGCAAGAGGCGTTTTCGAGTTCATTCGGTTCGATCAGAACAAGCCCGGAATCCTGAAGAAACTCGGACCAATCATCAATGATGCGATCGGCGGCCTGATCGCAGGTTGCTCGTCGAACATGTACACCAACGCATTGAGACATAGCCAGAGATGATTCGAATGGCCGTCCTCACCGTTCTGAGAGGCCTCCTTTCCTTTCTTACAATACTCCCAGTCGGAAAGTGCGTTGGAAGAAGCTGCGCCCAATGCGACGACTGCTTCGCTCAAGCCAGCAAGCACATGTACCTATTCCCCCTGATTGGCGCGTTTATCGGCTTCCTAGCCGGCCTATTTGGGTGGGCTCTTCTTCGCATTCTACCAAGTCTAATTATGGGAATGTTGACCCTCGGGCTGCTTGTGTTCGTAACCGGCGTTCACCACACCGATGGACTCCTCGATTTTGGAGATGCAATAGTGTCTCTGGGCACTCCGGAACAGAAGATCCAAGTGATGCATGACAATCAGACAGGTGCAGCAGGTCTAGCGCTTGGACTGGTAACGCTCGGAACAACAGCTCTCTGCACAGCTGAGCTGGGCAAGGAAATCATAATTCAAGCCTTAATCTCATCTGAGGTCTCAGCCAAACTTGCCATGGTCGTATGCGCCCGGGTGGGCAGGTCGGCGCACCCAGGCCTTGGGAAACGCTTCGTTGAAGTCATGCATGGACCATCAGGAAATCTTCGACTTCTGTTGGCTCTCACCATTTCGCTAGGCATCACCACTTTGTTGTTCTGGATCGTGGGAACGATGGTTGTGATCGCAGGTATTGCGACTGCTCTCACAGTCGTCTGGATCGCGCATATGAATATCGGAGGGATAACAGGCGACATCATTGGGGCTACCAATGATTTGGCACGTGTCGCATCATTGGTGACTGTTCTTGGGGCGGTTAGATGGGTGTAGCCGCCTTAGTCATGGCTGGAGGAAAGGGAACACGCATGACCGGGTCAGAGGAGAAGCCGCTGCTGAGAGTTCGAGGCAAGCCGATGATCGACTATGTCTTGGACGCCTTGAAGAACTCTGCGGACATCGATCGAATCATAGTTGCAATAAGCAAGCACACACCTAAGACCGCGAGAAGGGCAAAAGAACTCTCCTTTGAAGTCTTTGAGACGCCCGGGCTTGACTTTGTCTCCGACATGAGATATGCGATAAAGGACCTTGGGCTAGGCGATGTCCTGATAATTTCTGCTGACCTTCCGTTGGTCTCCTGCGAGTTCATCGAAGACATTCTCAGGAGGTACGAGCGGTGCGGAAAACCCTGCCTTTCCGTCATGACCACCGGAGAATCCTATCGCAAGATAAGGACGAATGAGGATCGTGGAAGACACCTAATACCAACCGGAATAAACGTAATTGATGGAGAAAGGATCGACGAACCAGAACTTGAACAGGAGAACTTCATCACCACGGCCATAGACGTCGCTGTGAACGTCAACACTCTTGAGGACCTGCAGAAAGCGGAACTCTTGCTTGATCAAGTCGAGGAGCACAGACATCGCTAGGATTTGTGAGTGGAGAAAGACCTCCTTGACAGACAGAGTTCATGAGACGACTGATCATAGGGTGTCCGAGAGCTACAGAGTCGCTCGTATCTCACTGTTGTCGGCCTTATGTGTCATAGGCTCGTTCATCCATCCTCCCAGTCCGATTCAGACAGTGGCGTTCGACTCCTCTCCCGGGTTTTTCGCAGCATTGTACTTCGGTGCCATCGACGGGCTTCTCGTGACCGGGATCGGACACATAATCACGTCTATTGTCAACGGGGCGCCGCTGGGCATCTTTCATCTACCGATAGCGTTGGGAATGGCTTCGGCTGGGGGAGTCATGGGCCTCGTGAATAGGATCAACTACAGATGGGGCGTCATCCCTGCAGCTATCTGCGCAATAGCCATCAATACAGCGCTATTCGTAGTAGCGATCCCTGTACTGGGCTGGGCTACAGCAGTTGCCCTTGCGCCCTTCCTCTTTCTTGCGTCCACTGTGAACTGTGCTGTTGCAACTTTGATGTATATGACCGTAAGAGGGAGGCTGAGAATCTGACAGCAGAACGATTCATAATCACTCCGATCAAGACGCTTAGAGATGTTCTGGTTTTCTCTCTCGACAGGAATCGGGTCATGGTTGTTGGCTGCGACTCCTCCGGAGGCATAGGGCCAAAGCGCCTCGACGCAGTAAAGGTGGATGGGCATACGTTGGGCAAGTTTACTGCACGCGTCGCCTTGATGGAAGTCCTGTCAACCGGCGCCAAACCCGTCTGCTTGGTCAATACTCTCAGCGTGGAACCGAAACCCACAGGCCTAAAGATCCTTCAGGGCATTAGAGAAGAGGCAAGACGAGCAGGGCTAAGACCCAAGCTTGCCATCACCGGAACCTCTGAAAAGAACATTCCAGTTCAACAGACGGGCCTCGGTGTAACTGTCATCGGAATAGCGAAGAGAAACCAGTTAAGGATAGGCCTCTCAAAGAAGAGGAATGTCGTGGTGTCTGTTGGAATTCCTCTTGTCGGAAAGGGGGTTCTTTCCGGCGAGAGGAAGGGGTTAGTTGCAGATACTACAGACCTTCTCAGACTCCTCAACCTAGACTTTGTCAACGAGGTTATCCCCGTGGGATCTCATGGCATTCTACATGAAGCCGAAACCATCGCTGGGGAGTCTCATCTGAAGTTTCAGTTAACGCAACGATTGAAGGTGGATGTACGAAAATCTGCAGGCCCCGCGACTGTTATTCTCGCGACGCTACCGGAGCGCCAACTCCACAAGGTGCACAACAAGATTGACAAACCTACCAACATTGTTGGACAATTTCTCTAGGCAATTGAGTGAGTGGCTTCACGAGAACCAGGACGTGATAAAGGCGAAATCCGCTTCACGATCCTGATCCTTGCTATGCTGAGAAGACGGTACGGTGAGAGTCGGCCCACGTAGACGGAGATCTTACGCAGCAAGGCGACAGTACGCCTAGCGTTGTCAGTCAACCTGCTTTTTGATGCCACACCTTGTACCATTGAGCCAAAGTGCTCTGTCGTCGCGGATCTGCGGATATCGAATAGAAGGGCGGATAATCCTCATCCTTGGTGATCTCTTCTGCAGCTTTTCCTGCGCGGATCATCGCGATCATCTTGTCCTTTACTGTCTTGATGAAATCGATGTAGGCCTGAACTTCACGTTTGTCACATATCGGACCGTGGCCCGGAATGATTGTTCTCACGGGCATCTCCATGATATCCTTGAGCGCTTGTAGCCATTCGTCTGGATCGACTGTAGGGTCAGCGCCGTAGGGAAACGTTTTGGAGAAGATGAGGTCTCCTGAAAAGAGAATCTGTTCAGCAGGAAAATAGACAATGCTTGAGTCCTTGGTGTGGCCGCCCACGTGCCTCATAACTACCTCCAAGTCCTTGTCAGCGATTTTGAATTCCTCATCGAAGACATGGGTCGGAAGTGTGATCTGAACGCCCTCAAACCTTGAAGCCCTCTCTGGATCGGTCTTCCTCAGCTCAGCTATCTGCTTCTCCAAGCTCTCCTTGGACCATGTAGTGGATAGGAGTTCTTCCATTCGAGCCTTCAAGGATCTATGAGCCACAATCTCGCAGTCACGGAAAACTTCGTTGCCGAAGACATGGTCGCTGTGCGAATGCGTCAAGAGAAGGAAACGGATCCTATTTGAAGTAGTTCGTTCAATCTCTCGCCTAAGTTCCTTCGCGTGCTTCAGATACTGAGAATCGACAACGACAACCTGATCATGCAGTATGATTGCCCCCGCGTTTCCTGCGCCTACAGGGGTCGTATCTGCATATATTCGGTCCGTTACCTTTTCGAGCGTCAACAATCTCACCTAGAATCATCATTACCGCGCCCGAGATATTTATGCCTCAGAGGAAATCGGCCATACACATCTGGAATATGCCGGTTTCGTCTAATGGGTAACCGAGTTAACCGACTGAGTAACTGTAATCACAGTGAGCATATGACCGTGTTGTCACGGGATTCTGTCTCTCTGGATGATCCTTGTGATCTCTGCAAGCGAATCGACACTATAGTCTGCACGGGGATCAGGTGGGAGCAAGGTATGAGGCCAGCCCCTCTTGACTATGATGGATTTGATTCCAGCGTTCCTAGCTGCTTCTGAGTCGATTCTTGTGTCGCCCACGAAGAATTCAGCTCTGTCGCCAAGACGTTCAAGCGCGAGAAGAATGCCCTGAGGATCAGGTTTTAGCTGGACGACATCGTTTCGCGTGATCACGACATCAAAGTACTCAGATAGCCCATGCTTGGCAAAGATCATCTCAGCCGCCTGCCTTGAGGTATTCGTAACGATGGCCATACGGATGCCTCGCTCCTTCAGAGTCTCAAGCACTGGGACAGCGTCAGGGAACAACACCGATTCCTTCGCCCATCCGAGTTCATATCCCAGTAGGAACTGGTCCAGTTTCCGTTCCAATCTTAGTCTCTCCGAGTCGGAAAGGTTCTCTCCTGCAAACTGACTCGCTCTGTTGCGCATCAGCGTAGATGTCTCGATCCCAGCAAGGGTCTCTGAGGGAATTCCGAGTTCGATCAGCTTGTTACGTGTCTGCTGCCTGAATTCAAGTATAGCCTCCTCGCTCATCTCAACGCTTCGCACCAAGGTTCCTTCCAAGTCGAAGATGATAGAGACCATTGTTCTCGGACTCAAGGTAACGCAGTTCAGATAGCCTTAGCCATGTCGGGTACTAGTTACACGTAGGATAGATAACGCCTTCCACTCATACCTCTAGGAAAGTCGCCCCGTTAAGAAAGACTTATGGCATTATCCCGCAACTCGTTCCAATAATCATAAACGTTGAAGATGAGGACAAGTTTGATAGTCATTCCGGGTCCAGCATCTGCGGAACTGGGGCATAGAGTCGCCGAGCTGTTGAAGGCGAAGACTGTTCCAATCGAGTTCAAACGTTTTCCCGATGGAGAATCCCGCATTCGATTCGAAGAAAGTGTAGAAAACGAAGAAGTACTCATTGTCCAAACGACTGGTCCACCTCAGAACGAGAATCTTGTCCATCTTCTGCTCATGGCAGATAACGCGAAAGATATGGGAGCCAAGTCTGTTGATGCGGCGGTTCCCTACTTCGCCTACGCACGTCAAGATAAGCGCTTCAGGCCAGGAGAAGTCTTCAGCGTAAACACAATAGCGAGATTACTCCAAGCATGCGGTGTAGGCAGGATTGTCACAGTCAACTCACACAATCCAAGCATCCTCCGACAATTGGGATTACCGGTCGAAGATCTGTCTGCTATTGGTCTGCTTGCAAATCACTTCAAGGAACTAGGCCTGAGGAACGTGTTCTGCCTCTCACTAGGCAAGAAGGGGCTAAGCACAGCGGTTGAGGCAAACAACGTGCTGAAAGGCGAGTACGATTACATTCCCACTCAGCGAGATCACATAACGGGCGGCGTGACGATCGAGAACAAGCCCCTACCTGTGAAGAACAAGGATGTTGCGATTTTTGATGATGTCATAAGCAGCGGAAAGACTATGGTAAAGGCAGTTGAGTGGGTCAAGGAGCAAGACCCCAGAGGGATCTACGTCGCCTGCGTCCATCCTCTTCTAATAGGAGATGCAAAAGAAAGTATCTTGAAAGGCGGTGCCAAGTCAATCGTGGGCACAGACACCGTGTCCAGCTCGGTCAGCGTCGTCTCCGTTGCACCGCTAATAGCCGAAGCCATGACGAAACCTAGGTCCACTCTTCATTGAGAACGACGACTTAGATCAGCTAGTCTTATGAAGAAACAAAGATTCTTGAACTCACAAGCCGACTATCTATCGCCAATCGAGCAATCGGTGAAGTCGCAGTGCTCTCGCACACATCTGTCTTGAACTTTATCGGCAACACGCCCATGCTGAA
>CAZFRJ010000024.1:0-8355 GCA_964521355.1 uncultured Candidatus Bathyarchaeia archaeon
ACAGTTCAGGACACATAATGCCAAATGAACTCAAGCGAATGATCTCGCAGATTCGTCCCATAGCTGTTCTCCCTATTCATACAGAGCATCCGGCTCTCTTCGCAAGGTTCATGGAAAAAGTCGCAAGAATCCAGCTGCCCAAGAGATTTGAAACGTGTCATCTGTCAGGGTAGGAAACATGAGAACAATGAACATAGTAGCGCAAGCGCGACATTCGGCTTCCTGAGAGAATCTCGAAGAATCCTCTCTTCAAAGTCTATCTCGCTTACACATCCGATCGAGTTCTCGACGTGAAACTTCTTTCCGATCCAAAAGATCCGATCAAGTGCACTATCGCTTAGGCCGCTCAATATTCTTCTAGTCAGTCGTCCAATCACAAACTCCTTCCCTAGAATATCCCTCCACGATTCCTGATACTTCGATAGGACGCGTGAAGAGTAGTCTCCGACAGCTACACTTTCTGCTGCTATGTCCCCCGCTACTCGAGAACATGTGAGACCGAATACTATTCCTCCTCCGGTGGTCGGCTTGACCTGAGACGCGGCATCTCCTACAACCAGAAGACCGCTAGCGTAAGTTCTTGGCGAGGGGCCGCCCAAAGGAATAGGGTGGAATGACACGTCTGTCAGAGGTTCCAAGATCTTCTTGGATGCGATTGGATGCTCTGTGACGAAATGTTCGAGCAGGATTCTTGGATTTCCTCTATTTGCCGCAAGCCCAACTTTGGCACTTCCATCCTTCCTTGGAATGATCCAAGCAAAGAATCCGGGAGCATATCTACTACCAAAGTACACTTCAACCGACTCAGGTTCAAGGTCGGAAACTCTTGCGGAATATCCCTGCACCCCCATGACTATCGCCTCTTTACTCGGACTCGGAAGGTTAGCTTTCTTCAGCAAACCTGCGTGGACCCCCTCGGCATCAATGACAGCTTTGGCTTCAACTTGTGACCACCTTTCCCCGCGAACAGAGATCCCTCTGACATTGCCTGAGTCCGTCAGAAGCGACTCTGCGCGGACGCCTCTGAGATATGAAACTCCAGCACGCGTGGCTAGCTCTGCCAAATACTGATCGAACAGGACCCTGTCGATGACATATGAGACTGGCTTCTCACATTCAACGCGAAGTGTCCTTCCGAAGGGAGAGTGGAAATTGGCTGTTCTGATTTCGTTCTCAATCAGGTCAGAGGGAACGTCGATTCCCAAAGTCTTCAAGCCGTGGGCACTAACGTGGCCTGCGCAGTGAGAGGGAAGCCCAACCTCCATGTGCTCCTCTACGACTGAAACATCTGCGCCCTTCCTAGCTGCGACTAGCGCAGAGTAGGATCCGCAGGGGCCAGCGCCTACGACCGCAATATCGAAGCTCTCTCTCATGAGGCTAGATACTTCCCCCCGTCACAGCATTCCTTGACCCTTATTCGACTCGGTTTTGAAACGTAAACCTTTATCCTAGTTGTCATGGGGCCACTACTGCGCCATGCGGGAGAAGTCTAGATGCAAGATAGATTGAAGTTGATACAGTATGGTATTGGACCGATCGGCGCCAGCATAGTGAAACTCGTGCTACAGAAGACAGGTCTCGAGTACGTCGGCGCCGTCGACATAGACCCGAACAAGGCCGGAAAAGATCTGGGAGAAATCGCAGGGGTGGGCAGGAGACTAGGGGTTACGGTCTCCAGTGATGCGAAGAAAGTTCTTCATGCATCGAAGGCTGACGTGGTCATTCATACGACGGCCTCATTTCTGAAGGATGTTCGACAACAAATACTTGAAGCGATAGACGCGGAACTCGATATCGTCTCAACATCGGAGGAACTCACCTTTCCGTTCCTGAAGAGCCCTGGAATAGCAAAGGAGATCGATGACCTAGCGAAGAAGAAGAAGGTGACTGTGCTTGCCACAGGAGTCAACCCTGGCTTCCTCATGGATGTGTTTCCATTAGCCGTTACGAGTGTATGCCAAGATGTGAAGAGCATCAAAGTGACAAGAGTCATGGACGCCTCAATTCGAAGGCTTCCCTTCCAGAAGAAGATTGGAGCGGGCATGACAGTTGAACAGTTCATCAGCGCCGTTGCCGGTGGAAGAATGGGGCACATCGGATTGCCAGAATCGATTGCGATGATTGCAGCCGGATTGGGATGGAAACTGGATGACATTCAGCAGACAATCGAACCGGTAATAGCTGATAGGGCTCTGAAGACTCAGTATCTCACCATGGAGAAAGGCCAAGTTTCTGGCCTACACCAAGTCGGTAAAGGCGTTGTGGGAGGCCGGACAGCTATCACGCTTGACTTCTGGGCACATGTCGGAGCTGCCGATCCAAGAGACTCGGTCTTCATCGAGGGGACTCCAAATGTTGACCTCACTGCGAAAGGAGGAATTCATGGAGATCTGGCAACAGCTGCAATGGTAGTGAACTCGATCCCGAGAGTCGTCACGGGACCGCCGGGCCTCATGACTATGAAGGATCTCCCTGTACCTTGTGCTCTTCTCGGCGATGTCATGAAGATCGTTGGCCACTAATCTGAAGGTACTTCCTTCCCTCGATCGGAGATTTCAGAGTTTGTTGCAAGCAAGGAATAAATACGCGATTCGTGGAGCGTTCCGAGCTACAAGGTGCGTTGCTTGAGTGAAGTAAGAACGGTCAAGATGCCTACCTGCAACTGGTGCGGAAGAATGATTCTGCCCGGAGAGGGTGCGGTTCATTTCTCGTGTCCTGAATGTGGCGAGGTGACCGTCTGGCGCTGTGAAAAATGTAGGCTGTTCGGCCGACCGTATAAGTGCCCGAAGTGCGGCTACACGGGCCCGTGAGGAGTAGGGGGATCATGGGACGAGTTTTGACGCAGATCAAGGTCTTTCCAACTGAGGTTGGTGTCGATCTGGTGAGACTTCAAGATGATGTAAGGAAGGGCCTACCAGAAGGTGCGACGATAGCCAAGGCGGAAGAAGAACCAATCGCCTTCGGCCTGGTTGCTCTCGTCCTGACTATCTCAATGATCGAGAAGGAGGGCATAGTCGAAGAGGTAGAGAAAGCCCTCGCCTCGACCGCAAACGTCGGGGAGATTCAGACAGTTGCAATAAGCAGGTGTTAGTCCGCGCTCTGCCTTCTTGTTACTATAAGTAACATTTATAAGTTCCCTCCGTTACCTTGAGTAACATACGTGACCACACAGTGACCCTTGAGAGAATCTCGAAGACTAGGAGAGCCCGATCCCTAGACTTCCCTCCGGACTACAAGGATCTGGAGGAAATGTTTGAGGAAGCACTTGAACTACTGGATATCTTCGAAAGTTCCACTAGAACAAGAATGCTCCTTTCAATGTATAGAGGACCGTGCAACAAGTCGTACTTTAGAAGTCTCATTAACCCGAAGCTTGTCTACGAGAACCTAGAGATACTTCAGGAGCGCGAACTCGTAGAAGAACTCTCAGATGGAACTTTTGATCTGACGGAGATAGGCAAGAGACTACTGCGTGAGTACCTGCAATTCCTGCAGAACCTGAGGAGGACGATTTGGGAAATCTAGAAAGGTCTGTGGTTGTCTATTGGGACACTTGTGGTCTTATAGCATAGTTAGGTGGAGAAGGAGAATCTGATAGATCTGACAGAGGAGATTTGAGTTGGCAAATAAGGAAGCGCAGCTGCGAGTTGCCGACGCAAGGCAACGTGACATTGGTCACGGGAAGGTCAGAATAGACAACAAGACCATGCAAGGCTTGGGGATTACCGCTGGAGACTTCGTTGAGATCCATGGAAAGAAGACCACGGTTGCCGTGGCTTGGCCGGCATATGCGGAAGATCAAGGCCAAGACATTATTCGCATGGATGGTATCGTCCGCAGAAACTCCGGTGTGGCCTTAAACGAGTATGTCTTGATTAGGCCAGCAGAGGTCAAGGAGGCCCAGGCAATAGTATTTGCGCCAACTGATGTTCGCCTCAGCGTTGACGACGACTTTGTGAACTTCGTGAAGAGGCGCTTTATGGATATGCCGTTCCGCGAAGGCGACATGACACTTCTATCCATCTTCGGAAGCGCAGTCCCTCTGGTCGTAGTTAGAGGGAGGCCTCATGGCGCAATCAAGATCACGGATGAGACCTCGGTTCAGGTTCTAAGCGAACCTACGCCTGAGAAGAAAGGAATTCCGATGATCACCTATGAAGACATTGGCGGTCTCCACGAAGAGATTCAGAGGATCCGAGAGATGGTTGAGCTGCCGCTTAGACATCCAGAGCTTTTCCAGAGACTGGGAATTGAACCTCCCAGGGGTGTATTCCTCTTCGGCCCTCCCGGATGTGGCAAGACCCTGCTGGCGAAGGCCGTGGCAAACGAGTCAGACGCCAACTTCTATGTTATCTCTGGCCCGGAAATAATGAGCAAGTTCTACGGTGAATCTGAAGCGCGCCTCCGGGAGATCTTCCACAAGGCACAGGAGACGGCGCCGAGCATAATCTTCATCGATGAACTGGACGCAATTGCACCGAAGAGAGAAGAGGTCACTGGAGAGGTTGAGAGACGAGTGGTGGCTCAGCTACTCTCATCGATGGACGGAATGGGCTCGAGGGGGAACATAATAGTGATAGGCGCAACGAACAGACCTAATGCGATCGACCCTGCTCTCAGAAGGCCCGGAAGATTCGACCGAGAGATCGAGATAGGAGTTCCAGACAGACAGGGACGATTCGAGGTATTGCAGATTCACACTAGGAACATGCCACTAGCAAAGGATGTGGACCTGCAGAAGCTCGCGGACCTAAGCCACGGGTATACAGGGGCTGACGTCTCCGCCCTTTGCCGTGAAGCGGCGATGAAGGCGTTGAGACGCTACTTGCCTGAAATCAACCTCGAAGAGGAGAAGATACCTCCTGAGATTCTGGAGAAGATGGACGTTAGATTCGAGGATTTCATGGCAGCTTACAGGGAGATTACCCCTTCAGCGATGAGAGAAGTATACGTAGAGGTCCCAACGGTGAAGTGGGAAGACATAGGTGGGCTACTTGATGTCAAGCAAGAACTGATTGAGGCTATAGAGTGGCCCCTGAAGAAGCCCGAGGTCTTTGGAAGAATAGGCGTGCAGCCTCCGAGGGGTATACTGCTCTTTGGACCGCCTGGATGCGGAAAGACCATGCTGGCTCGGGCGATATCGACTGAGAGCGAGGCAAACTTCATTTCGATCAAAGGGCCTGAGATTTTCAGCAAATGGGTCGGAGAATCTGAGAAAGCGATCCGCGAAGTGTTTAGGAAAGGAAGAACAGCAGCGCCTTCAATAATATTCTTCGATGAGCTTGACGCGGTCGTTCCTCGGCGCGGCATGGGCTACGCCGACTCCGGCGCTACTGAGCGAGTGATAAGCCAACTCCTGACGGAGATGGATGGAATCGAATCTCTGCAGAATGTTGTTGTGGTTGCCGCAACGAACAGGCCGGACATTCTGGATCCAGCGGTACTGAGGCCGGGAAGATTTGACAGATTGATATATGTGCCGCCTCCCGACGAGCGAACCCGTCTTCAGATATTGAAGATCCACATGAAAGGCATGCCGTTGGCGAAGGATTTGAACCTAGAAGATCTCACAGCAAAGAGCATCGGATACTCAGGAGCAGACCTCCAGGCCGTGTGTCGTGAGGCTGGCATGATTGCATTGAGAAACAACATCAACGCAAAGGAGGTTTCCATCAGAGACTTCAACGAGGCAATGGAGAAGATCAAGCCGAGCCTGTCACCAGACTTGGAGAACGCGTATCTCGGATTTGCAAAACGTTTCAAGAAAGAAAGAGCAGCAATGCCCATAGCAGCTTAGAGGAAAGAAAAGTGGCCGAAACGAAGACCTGGGGCCCTCGCCCTATGAGCCTAGTGGTTGTCGAAACTCTCCATAAGAAAGGGGCAATGACAGACATCGAGCTTCTCTCAGAGATGAAGGACTCGTACGGTGATCTGAGTTTCAGAGAACTAAACAGAACTCTCCTCAAGCTTGAGGTGGAAGGGGTCATACGAGTTTCGCGACTGATGAAGGGAAAGAGAAGAGTTGAACTAGTCGGGAAGACGGATACAGAGAGTTAGGAGTTGCAGATGTTGGGAAAGCAAAGAATTGAAGAGGACCTGACGGCAACTGTCGAAGACATATTAGAGAAGGTATCGCAGCTCATTAGGGAAGGGAACGTACGCAAGCTAATGGTAAGACACAAGGACAAGGTCATAGTCGAAGTCCCCCTCACTGCAGGGGCCGTGGGCGCATTTCTTGCCCCTCATCTAGCTGCTCTAGCCATTTTCAGCGGCCTTCTGACCGGATGCACCATCACAATAGAAAGGACCGAGCGGTAGACCTACAGCTCTCCAGCCGCTGCAACCCCTTGGACAAGGACCTCGACATTATACGACGCATCCACTCGTCCATGCCATCTGGATTATTGGCACCTAGGCGCTTTAGAACAAAGGGCACTGCTTTTCTCCAAGAGTAGATACTATTCCGGATAGGTAGATCGGCGGTCTGGTGCCCGGTTTGGGAGTTGATCTAGGAGATCTGGTTTCGAGAGAGAAAATCACGCTTGAGCAACTTTCAGGCAGATCGATAGCGGTCGATGGCTACAACTCACTTTACCAGTTTCTGGCAATCATACGTGGTCCCACCGGCGAACCTCTGATGGATAGGCAGGGAAGAGTCACAAGTCATCTGAGTGGATTGCTCTACAGAACGACCAATATGGCTGAGAAGGGAATCCGCCTCGTCTACGTATTCGATGGAGTTCCGCCCTCACTCAAGGAGGCAGAGATAAGACGAAGGTCAAAAGTGAAGGAGGAGGCACTGGTAAAGTATGAGGAGGCCGTCACCCGAGGGGACTTCCAAGAAGCTAGGAGATACGCTCAGGCAACTTCGAGAGTGAAGGATCTGATGGTTGAAGATGCAAAGAGACTGCTCGATGCCCTTGGTGTTCCATGGGTCCAGGCCCCTTCGGAAGGGGAAGCCCAAGCTGCCTATATTGCCAAAAAGGGCGACGTGTGGGCCGCTGCGTCGCAAGATTATGACTCGCTGCTTTTTGGGGCTCCACATCTTGTAAGAAACCTCGCCATAAGCGGCCGAAGGAAACTTCCGAGAAGGGAGGCATATGTTGAGGTTGAGCCGGAGGTTGTCGAGCTCTCCCGAGTTCTATCGGAGCTCGGCATTAGTAGGGAGCAACTCATAGACCTTGGCATATTGGTGGGCACAGATTACAACCCAGATGGGGTTAGAGGTGTAGGGCCCAAGACCGCGCTCAAGATGCTCAAAGAGCACGGAAGCATCGACAAGATTCTTCCAACCCTTCAGACGGAGTTTCCTGAAGACCCTCTCAAGATACGAAGAATATTCCTTAATCCTGAAGTGACCGACAGCTATTCGATCCAATGGAGAGAGCCTAAGACTGAGGAGGTTGTCCAGTTCCTCTACAGAGAAAGAGACTTCTCTGAGGAGAGAGTGCGAAACGCTGTGGAGAGGATGATATCGGGGCTAAAGGAACGAGAGACGAAGAGAACCCTGAATTCCTTTCTTCACTAGCCTTTCCAACCGCTCTTTCCTCTCATAGGAACGAAGGCTACTCCACCTAGACTCTCCTCTTCTGTTCTACCATTCTTAGACCGTTTCACTCGAATGAGTTCTTGGTATAGATGCGGTCCTCCGACGGGTATGAGCAGGACGCCTTCGGGAGAGAGTTGATCGATCATTGGCTTCGGTATGTCTGGAGCAGCGCTAGTGACAATTACTACGTCGTATGGTGCATGCTCAGGAAGCCCTTCAGATGCGTCGCCATGGATCATGGTTACTCGATCACTATAGCCTGTTCGTTCAATGTTCTGCTTTGCAAGCTCTGCTAGTTCCTTCACAAGTTCAACAGACCAAACATGCCCCCACCTATCGCGCGACATATCACTAGGAGCCACGATCTCCGCGTAGACGCAACTCATGTAGCCGCATCCTCCTCCAACCTCCAGAATCTTCTGCCCCAGCTCCATACCGCTATACTCGCAGAACATCGCAGTCATGTGAATGGCACTTGTGGTCTGACCGTATCCTATCGGTATCGGAGTATCGACGTAGGCGTACTTCTTGACTTCTGAAGGAAGGAACTCCTCCCTAGGAACTGTTAGAAGGGCACGTGCGACCGACTTGCTCTTGACAATCCCCTCAGATTGTAGCATTACAACGGCTCTCTCACGTTCCTCGTTTACCGTCGACAAAGATGTCCCTGCTCTGGAGGCTCGCTGTGGGATAGTCATAGGAGACCCTTAAGCGTTTCAAATGAAATATCGTTCTGTACGGCGACGGTTCATGACTCGGGTCTCTGAGGAATTTGAGGCGCATGGCCACTCCATGATGAAGGCGAC
>CAZFRJ010000025.1:0-5400 GCA_964521355.1 uncultured Candidatus Bathyarchaeia archaeon
AAAGGAGGAATGAAGAATTCTACCAATACCTGCAGCAAGCCAAAGTGCTTTCATCTTTCTGATTCTGATATCTATCGTAATGCTTGTGACCCTCTACCTTACAGTGAAAGGAACTAGGAGGCCAACTATACGCAAGATATCGGGGCTAGACGCTATTCAGGAAGCTGTGGGCCGAGCAACAGAAATGGGTCGCCCGATTCACTTCTCACCTGGGATAGCCGGTCTGGCTACGGATACAGGTCCTCAGACTCTAGCAGGACTCTCGGTACTAGCGCATGTGGCGGAGCTGGCAGCCAGGTACAAGGCTACGGTTTGGACAACAATTAGACAAGCCGAAGTCCAACCTCTGGCAACCGAAATAGTCCGTCAGGCATACCTGAAAGCAGGTGCACAGGATGCTTTTGATCCTGACAAGATCATCTACCTTTCAGGCACTCAGTTCGCATACGCATCAGGCGTAGTGGGCTTGATGCACAGGGAGAAGGTAGCGGCCAACATAATGATCGGAGGCTTCTGGGCTGAGTCTCTGCTTTTTGCAGAGGGAGGCTATCAGGCTGGAGCTATTCAAGTGGCAGGAACCGCTAACACCGCCCAACTCCCATTCTTCGTTGCAGCCTGCGACTACTGCTTGATAGGAGAGGAAATACTTGCGGCTGGAGCCTACTTGAGCAAAGACCCGGTTCAGATCGGCGCGATATGGGGGCAAGACTTAGGAAAAGCCATAACGATCATCATATTGGCAATAGGCATAGTGCTATCTCTCGCTGGGAACAACAGTCTCTGGAGCCTATTCGGAAAACTATGGTAATCGAAGGAGGAAATGAAAAATGAGTGTGGCAATACGAAGGAATCTGCCCCTTGTCATAACGTTCATCGCAGGAATGTTGATGATAGGCGACTACTACATCAAGGTCCCGAACTTCAACACGCTAGTGGCTGATTGGCTGAAGTTCGTCAACGTGGCTGCAACATTCGCAGTCGTCATTGGCATAGTAACGTTGACAAGAATACATGCGAGAAGACTCAGTCAGCACAAGGAAGGATGGCACAACAGCCTTGCTCTCATTATAGCACTCTATGGGCTATTGATTACTGGCTTGGTGCTTGGAGAAGGAAAGTTCACAGCACACCCAACATACGCTTACTGGTTCAACAATCTCTACGTTCCCTTGGATTCAACCATATTCTCGATGCTGGCGTTCTACATCGCTTCTGCGTCCTATCGGGCCTTTCGAGCAAGATCGGCAGAGGCGACGGTGCTCCTGATATCAGCTGTCGTCGTCATGATAGGAAGGGCTCCAATCGGACCGGCCATTTGGAGCGACCTTGTGCCTATCACGTCTTGGATCATGGCTGTTCCGAACACGGCTGGAATGCGAGGAATAGTCATCGGCGTGGCCTTAGGGGTTCTATCGATGGGCGTAAGAGTCCTTCTAGGCAGAGAACGCGGATACCTTGGACCTGGGGCTTAGGAGGCTTGAAAAATGAGCTTACTCGGAAAACTCGAAAGGGTTGACCCCAGAGCAATATACGTGCTTCTGTTCCTAGTGATATCTTTCCCCTTGCTTAGACCGTTAGGCCTGCCAATATCGATGAGCCCAATGACAGTAGCATACAATGACGTAGTTGAGAAGGTGAAGCCCGGAGATGTGGCAATTATCTCAATGGACTTTTCTCCTGCCTCAATGGCTGAGCAGTATCCTGCAACAAAGGCGACAGTTGCTCACCTGGCTGCAAAGGGTGCGAAAATAGTTGGACTTGGTTTCTGGGCCGATGGAGCCCCATTCATGGATAAAGCTTACATTGACGTATTGGGCGCCTCGAAGGATCATCCAAAATACGGCGTCGACTTTGTCAACTTAGGATGGGTTCCGAACGGAGAAGTCGGTATGGCAGCATTGGGCAAAGACGTGCACGCAACTTGCTCAAAGGACTACTATGGAACTCCAGTGGGGGCACTCCCCATGATGAAAGACATCAAGTCAGGGAAGGATTTCAAAATGCTAATAACCATCGCATCTGGAACCCCCGGAGTCCCTGAGTGGCTAAGGCAGTGGCAGGCACAGTACGGAATAACTACAATCACAGCGGTGACTGCCGTCAGTGCGCCGGGAATCAGACCCTACTTCCCTGCACAGATCGGCGGAGTGATCGAAGGGCTAGCCGGGGCAGCGGAGTATGAGGTGCTCTTGGCCCGCTACGGCTACAAGGGAACGTTGGCACCTCCGATGGACGCACAATCACTCTCGCACATACTTGTCGTTGCTTTCATAGTGCTAGGAAACATTGGCTTCGCACTCAAGAAGTATGGGAAGGGGAAGTAGACATGACAATACCTGAGATTCTTGGAACTCTGATGGCTGCCGCGTTCACGTTGATGGTCTACAGTTTCTTCTACAAGGAGAACAAAGCGTATAGATTCGCGGAACACGTTTTCATAGGCCTTGCAGTTGCACATGGAGCCGTGATCTCGAGCAAATACATATGGGACACAGCGTTGACGCCCCTACTGACGAAAGGGGAAGCCTACTGGGTTCTACCGATGCTCGTCGGTTTGCTGTTCTTCTTCTTCTTCTCGAAGAGGCATTTCTGGGTCTACAGGATACCTATCTCGACTGTAGTTGGAACAGGGGTAGGCCTAGGTATGGCCGGACTTATGAGAAGCCAATTCACCGACCAAATCCGCTCAACGATTGCATTGGCTAATCCAAAGGCAACTTGGTACGCGGGAGACCATATCATCAACACAGTCCTGATTGCAGTCGGTGTCATCGGAACACTGTTCTTCTTCATCTTCACCACAGAACAGAAGGGCCCGTTGCTGTACGCTGCTCATGTCGGCCGATGGACGATGATGATTGCATTCGGAGCAGCGTTCGGTTTCACAGTCATGGCGAGAATGTCATTGGTGATCGGCAGAATGCAATTCCTACTAGATTATCCCACAGGCGTAGCATGGTACACGATGCCAGTAGCCATACTGATCTTGGCAGCTGCAATCCTCATGGAACGAAGCAAGGGCGCGAAAAAGTCCTAGAAATGATCTTCCCCCTTTTTTGGCACTCTGTCTTTTGAGATATCTGATCACGCAATACTCCGCGTCAGAAGCAGTGCTCGGTTGGAAAATGACGTTGGAGAAGAAATCGCCCGGTTTCGACGAGTATCTCGCCGGAGGATTCCTTGCAAATGCACCCATCCTGTTCTTCACATACGCTGTAAAGGCATTGTTGCCTGAAGGAGTGCCATCCTTAGAGTTGGAAGTAGCCTCTGTCCTCGCAGTCGCGATTGGAGGGGTGATAGCCGGATACTTGGTCGTCAGAAGAGGAGACCGCAACCGTATCCGCACAGGATTAAAGACCGGTCTATCAGCTTTCCTTGTGAATTTTACGTTCAGCTCAATCCTCTTTGAAGGAACCACGATTCTCTACGGGTTATGGATTCTGTCGATATTCTGTTTCTCAAGTGTCGCTGGAGCATCTTTGAGACGGATCTCAACGAGGAGCCGAGCTCTGAAGGCTGGCACAGAGGATGCAGGCTCGTGTTCCTAAGCGAAGGAAACTATTTTGGTTACGATCCTTCTGACAGATCGACAATAGAGACTATCTGAGATCCGTCGATCTTCTAGTCAGATGCTTGATCATAGGCTTAACAAGAGTAACCGCAGCTTCTTCAGACTTCGGATGGAATGACGGAACGCCGCCCTCCAAGGTTAAGCCGTAGTACCTGCCTCTCGTTATCCTTGCCACTTCCATCAACAGTTCGGTCGGAGTTAGCCATTTCAGTCTGCGCGGTACATCTTCGGGGGGATGATATTCCTCACGATGATCAGTATTTATGATCAGTGTTCTTATGCCTTCTCTCGCAATCAATCTCGCCACGTCGACCACGTCAGCCTGAGCTGAGTTCGTGAAATCCTTCCGTGTTGAAGTACCCAGTGGTTGCGAAAGCGGTACGTTCACGATTCCATCGGTAATCATGACGATAAGCGGTATGCAATCCCTACTCCTAGTTGTCTCAACTCTCAAGACTTGAAGCGCTTTCATCATTCCAGCTGCAAGAGGAGTGAAGTCACTCGCACCAAGATCAAGAAGCCGCTTCACTACCTGTCTCAGGTTTCTTGTTGGATGCTGCAGGAGAATTGCCTCGCTTCCCTTGAATACAACCAGGCCGACTCTGTCCCGCTTCCTGGAAGCAGTCCTGTGCAGACTCAGAATGGCTTTGCTAACGTTGTCAAGAGATGAAATCATCGACTCACTCATGTCAAGAACCAAGAGGATCGACAGGGGAACCTTATGCTCTCTTATCTTGATCCTAAGATCCGAGGGCGTTATCCGCACCCGTAGGCGTCCTTTCAACGGCTGTGAGCGAATAGCCGCAGCGCGGATGGTCGGTCCGAAGGCGATGTCCTTGTACCTTCTCCGAGGCATCTCATAAGAAACGTACCTTCCAACTTGACTGCTCGTCTCAGTCTTCGAATGCTTCCCAACAACATATCGCCTGAGCGGACGAACCCGCTTCTCTAGAACCGGTACAAATTCCCTCTTGGTGAAGCTTTCTCTTGACGGCTTGAAGAGGCTGGAGAGAGTCTTCGATCCCTTCTCAAGAAAGGCAACGATCTTCGGCACTTGTACCTCAACCTCAATTGGCACCATTGTAAATGTTGGCGGCGTTCCTTCCAGAAAATCGAATGTCATGCCAAGAGATGCTTCGTCGGCTATGATCTGTTTATCGACAAGAAGCCTTGAGAGCTGCTGAGCGTGTACGTCAGCCACGTACAATGTTTCTCTCTGCCGATAAAGGAATGCCATCAGGAAGAGAAAAACTCCAATGACAGCAACCCAATAGTGAACCCAGAAGGTCTCGATAGTCTGAGAGAAGGGAACTCCCAAGAATCCCTGTATCGACAGCAGAACAAGCGTAACAAGCGTCGCAGCCAACACGAAATGAAGAAGAGGAAGCGCGATGGCAAGTATCAGTTTCATCAAGGCCTCTCTCCGAGATAGTTTTCTCATGGCTCTCGGACCCATCCGAGGAACTCGAAGCCCCGTCCTCACCTCGTGCTGAACTCCCGGAGGCTTCGAAGGAACAGGGGGTCTTGGGATCCCCTCCTTGCCGAAGGCTCTTTGCAGAGAAGATTGGATCTCCTCCATCGATGGTGGGGCCAGTGCCCCAAGGGACCGTGTCCTGTGCACTAAGGAGAGCTCAGCTGCCACCATGATGTCTTGCGGGCTAACTTCAAGCCTGTCTTCATATGCCGCAATGGCTCTTGCGGTCCTTAGTGTGACTATGTCCGGTCTGTGACCATCTACCCTTAGTTCACCGCATGTTCTTGCTACGGCCTTTCTCACCTCCTCAGGAACCTTGACGGAGGGCAGTCGATCTTTCGCTTCAATCAAAGCT
>CAZFRJ010000025.1:5500-7995 GCA_964521355.1 uncultured Candidatus Bathyarchaeia archaeon
AATAGGGAGTCGACAAGATGCTCAGAGAGCAGATTGATCTGATCAACGTACAATATGTTTCGATTCGCCTCAGCGAGAAGACCAGGCTGCAAGACCACAGATCCTAGCGCCACAGCCTTCTCAAGATCAACGCCTCCGAGGACCCTATCTTCAGTTGCACCCGCCGGTAGGCGAACAATACGCATTTTCTTCTTCTTCGACGTTAACTTCTCGCCCTTCTGAAGTCTAGATCTACACTCTTGACACATGTTTGCAGGATCTTTCGGGGAGCAGCTGTACCGGCAGCCATCCACAACATCGATCTCAGGGAGAACCCTTTCTATGCTATTCACAAGTAACGATTTACCCGCACCCTTCGGACCGGTGAGAAGGACCCCTCCGATCTGAGGATCCAATACGCCAACAATCAGGGCCAGCTTTGCCTTATCATGCCCCACGATCGCTGAGAACGGAAAAACTTTAGCAGTTCTCAGCCACAGGCTCTGGGATTGCATTCTTACGCTGCCTGCTTGATTGCTTCTGTGAAGGCTTCCGATATCTTTTCTCTAGAGGCGGGTTCCTCAAGCCCACCTCTCCTTGTTCTGTGTCCTAATCCCATGACTGCTACTCTGAGAATGTCGTCGGATGAGACCTCATTTCTTCCTTCGAAGGCTACCAGAGTCTTGGCCGATCTCATTATCGATATGTCAGGCCTGTGTCCATCAGCACCTAGAGTGATGCATGCTTTAGCAATGGCCTTTAGCAGGCGATGTGGGAAGACCACCTTCTTTACTGCTTGTTTGGCCCGGACGATATTCTCTCTCAAAGCCTGTTGGTCCTTCTCAAATCTCTCTCTGAATTTTTCAGCATCCTCGGCAAAGTCGAGATTTCGCGTCATTATCTCAACGCGTAACGACTCATCGAATATTCCTTCGATAGCGACATGAATCGGGAATCTATCCAGAAGCTGTGGGCGAAGTTCACCTTCTTCTGGATTCATGGTTCCGATGAGAATGAAGCGGGAAGGATGAGAAACGCTAACTCCCTCACGTTCAACATAGTTCCACCCGGAGGCCGCTGCATCCAAGATACAGTCGACAATGTGATCTGGAAGAAGATTCACTTCGTCCGCGTACAATATGCTCTGATTTGCCTCTGCGAGTATCCCGGGCTGAAGCGCTCTCGCCCCTTCCCTTATCGCTCTCTCAATGTCAAGGCTTCCTACGACTCTGTCCTCTGTTGAGCCCACCGGCAAGGTGGCAACCTTCATCCTCTTCCTGTTGGCACGAATCTTCTTCTCTGCATATAGCCGAAGGCAATTCTCGCACATGTTTGTAGGATCCGTGGGGTTGCAGTTGAATGGGCAAGCCTCAACCGTCTCTATCTCTGGCAGAACATCGGCCAAGGCTCGAACGGCGAGACTTTTCCCAGTGCCTTTCTGCCCTCTTATCAATACGCCACCGATCTGCGGGTTTATGGCGTTCAGTAGTAAGGCCAACTTGAGCTCGTTCTGATCAACAACCGCGGTGAACGGGTAGACAACAGGCTCGTAGCCCATCTGATATCCCTTAGAACCAACAACGCTCAACAATAAAATTGTTTGCCCGTCTCACGATTTCACCTAGCGATCAGATGCCAGTCCCAGTTCCAAAGGCCCAACAGCATCGCCTTTTCCTACCAGAGTGCTTATTCATTCATGCCTCTGTCTAGGCATGTCGCTTATCGTACAGTCTGTGCTTGAGTAGCTTCGTGACTAGTGGGCACCTTCTTGGCTTATTTGGCGAGTAGATCCTTCAGCATCGATGCGATCCGGTGAAACCTTTTATCATCGTACTGTTCCCCCTACATACTTGCGAGGAGAAGCGTCTTGGAGTCATTTGCGAGAGAACTCACGGCTGAAGAGGAAGCACAGATGATGGATCGAATTGCCGCTGAAGTCATCAAGAGGAGACTGGAAACGGTGGCGATCATGTTCCTTGAGTCAATCAAGCCGATGTCCTATGTTGGAAGCCAGCTCGCGATGGTCTTTGTCGGTCCATTCCTCGCGGTATTCGGAGACCTTGGTGTGAACTACATCAAGTTCTTCGACAAGCGAGAGAATGTGGAGAAGCTGCTACTGAAGATTGAAGAACAGGTGAAGATCAGAGACGAAGATGAGAAGAAAGCGAAGGAAGAGGCAAAGCTGATTTCAAATAGGTTTCGCTTTCGCCTCGACCTGCTGCCTGGGTGCTCGCTTCGAGAAGAGGTTACCCGTGGGGAAGAGAGGTCAGGCATACTTGGAATTTCGAGAAAAGAATCTGCTGGAGGAGGGTTTGTGGCAATATGCCTTGAGGCTGCTGAATCCTCGCCTGCGAATCTCTTGGAGGCGATTTCAGCTCACTTCGAGAGAGAAGATGTACGGCAAGCGCTGATGCTCACTCAAGACACCGTTTTGAGAGTAGTAAAGAGCGATGGTATCAAGATCAGAGGACATCAGGCATGTGCAGTGACCTACGAGTGGCGTGAGCCAGCAGGCC
>CAZFRJ010000026.1:0-7598 GCA_964521355.1 uncultured Candidatus Bathyarchaeia archaeon
GTGCCGTAGACATCTCAAAACCGACAATCCTAGTGATCGGGCACAACGTCGTTCCAGCAGGAGCAATCATGGACTACATAGACAGTCAGAAGCTGTATGGCCAGACTGAGGTTGCCGGCATCTGCTGCACTGCGCACGACCTGACGAGATACAATCCCAAGGCAAAGATTGTCGGACCACTTTCGTGGCAACTGAGATTCATTAGGAGTGGGCTTCCTGATTTGATCGTCCTTGATGAGCAATGCATAAGGACTGACACTGTGATTGAGGCGCAGAAAATCAAGGCACCAGTTATCGTTACAAGTGACAAGAACTGTGCAGGCCTAGCGAATCGAACAGCTGACGACATTGAACAGGTTGTAGCGGATCTCGTATCGGGGAAAACCCCTGGGGTCCTGATCCTGAATCCAGAGAAGGTCGGAGAGGTAGCTGTAAGAGCCGCTAGGGAGGTCGCACCAAAGCGAAAGAAGTTTAAGAGCATTCCCGACCGGGAGGAAATATCTGCAATTGCAAAGAAGTGTAGCGGTTGCGGTGAGTGTAGAAGAGCATGCCCGAACGATTTGTTAATTCCCGAAGCAATGGCTCAGGCAGCTAAAGGCAATAGTACACCACTTTCCGAGCTCTTGACCGAATGCATTGGATGCGCTAGATGTGAATCTGCTTGCCCCAACGGCATAGCCGTGCACAGCCTCATAGTCTCATCTGCAGGAAAGTCTCTCTCTCAGGAGAGATACAAGATCCGTGTAGGTCGGGGAGGAATTCAGGACGTAGAGATCCGCAATGTCGGAAGCCCCATTGTGCTCGGCGAGATCCCAGGTGTCGTGGCTTTTGTTGGCTGTTCGAACTATCCTCACGGAGGGCGCGAAATCGTCGAAATGGCTGAAGAATTCATCAAGCGGCGCTTTATTGTGACATCCTCCGGATGCGCCGCAATGTCGGTTGCCATGCACACAAACGAAGATGGGAAGAACATCTACGAAGCCTACCCAGGCGCATTTGACGCCGGATGCTTCTCGAACGTGGGCTCGTGTGTCGCAAACTCCCACATCGCCGGAGCGGCAATCAAGATCGCCAGCATATTCGCAAAGCGCAACCTCAGAGGCAACTACGAGGAGATAGCTGACTATGTGTTGAATAGAGTTGGAGCCGTCGGAGTAGCATGGGGGGCCATGTCTCAGAAGGCTGCGTCAATAGCCAGTGGCTGCTGGCGTCTGGGAGTACCAGTCGTTGTAGGGCCTCATGGCATGAAATATCGAAGAATGTTGCTCGGCAGGAAAGACCGCGCTGATGATTGGTACGTCTATGATGCAAGAACGGGCAACAAGACGTATGTCGGGCCTGCGCCGGAACACTTGTTCTATGCGGCGGAAACCAAGGAAGAAGCTATGGTCATGATTGCCAAGCTTTGCATGCGCCCCAACGACACATCGAAAGGTCGAGCCATAAAGCTGACGCATTACATCGATCTGCACAAGCGATTGTTCGGCACATTGCCAGACGACATTCACCTCTTCGTGCGGAGAGCCACTGACATCCCCATAACCATGAAGGGGGAAATCGAGCAGATACTGGCAGAGAAGCGATGGAAGGAGCAAGACATTCCGGATCCCACATTGCTGTCGCGATTGATCAGAGGGAGAAAAGAATGATGAAGCAACCTGAATCATGGCAGACCGCGGAGATCCCTGGCCCGACAAAGGCACTCGTGATATCCAAACCTGAAGTCATAGTTGGAATGATCAAAAGCGCGAAACGACCAGTTTTGATAGTTGGCCCAGAATCAGCAGAGCAGAAGGTCGGCAACGAGAAGCAAATCGATCAACTGATACGAATAGCCGAGGCTGGAGGAATACCGATCGTGGCGACTAGCCGAACTGTGGCCGAATTCGCTAAGAGAAACTACAAGCCCGTTTCTTGGATGCCAGCCGTTGATATCGCAAACAGACTAAGAGATCCAGAATGGACTGGTGCGGAGGAGAAGGGGCAGCATGATCTCGCAATTCTCACGGGGATGAAGTACTATGTCGAGTGGCTACTACTATCAGGTCTAAAGCATTTCGGCGGAAAGTTGAGGACAATCAGCTTGGATAGGTACTATCAACCGCATGCCAATTGGTCCTTCCCCAACATCAGTCAACAAGAATGGGAGCAAAGTCTTATCGCCATACAGAATGGGCTCAGGAGGTCCTCCTGATGTCGATGTTTAGTGATATGCCAGTTGATGTCGGAGTCATCTACGAAGGGGAACGGATTAGAAAGCCTGACATGTACGTGGAGTTCGGTGGTCTCGACGTTCCTGCAAAGTTTGAGCTTGCGAGAGCTCGAAGTATGGACGAAATTGAAGATGGCAATGTTAGAACTGTTGGTCCGGATCTTAAGGAGTTGAGTGAGGGAGGAAGTTACCCTCTTGGAATCCTCATAGAGGTTGCGGGAAAGCAGATTGAGCCCGACCTAGAGGGAGTCATCGAGCGACGTATCCACGCATACTGTAACTACGTTGAGGGACTGATGCACCTCAACCAGCGATACGACATCTGGATTCGTCTAAACAAGAAGTCTTTTCGAAAAGGCTTGAACTCTCTCGAAATACTAGGAAAGATACTCGTAAGGCTCTTCAAGAGCGAACTCCCGATAATCGAGAAGATACAGGTAACCTTCATTACGGATCCTCCAACGGTCGAAAAGATGCTTTCTGAGGCAAGGCAAATTTACGACGCCCGTGACTCCAGAGCTCGTGGGCTTAAGGACGAAGAAGTGGACTCGTTCTACGGCTGTATATTGTGCCAATCTTTCGCCCCGACTCACGTCTGCGTGATAACTCCACAAAGATACGCCAACTGTGGGGCAATCAGCTGGTTCGATGGAAGAGCTTCAGCCAGAATAGATCCCAAAGGGCCTGTATTCAGAATTGAGCGAGGGGAGATCTTGGACAAGCTTCGTGGCGAGTTCTCAGGTGTCAATGAAGCTGCGAAGGAGAAGACATTGGGCGAGGTCACTCGAGTATGTCTCTACTCCGCATTTGGCTTCCCACACACATCATGTGGTTGCTTCGAGGCGACTGCATTCTATATTCCAGAGGTTGAGGGCTTTGGGATCGTAGACAGAGGCTTCGCAAGTGTGACTGTCAATGGGCTTCCTTTCTCCACGATGGCTGATTCAACAGCAGGAGGAAGACAGATAGACGGATTCCACGGCCTCTCGATTGAGTACATGAGATCTCCGAAATTCCTGCAGGCCGACGGCGGGTGGGAGAGAATCGCTTGGATACCAGCTAAGCTGAAGGAGAGGGTGAGAGACTTCATTCCGAAGGAGCTGGTCGACAGTATCGCTACAGAGAACGATGTCAAGAACATTGACGAATTGAAGGCCTTCCTGCAGGGCAAAGGTCACCCATTGGTTGACAGATGGGTCAAGGCTCCGGCTGAAGCTGTGGCGGAGGTCCCCACTGGGTTGCCTGCATCCGAGGTTGCCCAACTCACAGGATTGCCGGTCACATCGATCGGAGCTGGCGGCTTCAAGATAATTCTCAAGGACGCAAAGATAACCGCAAGAAAACTCATCATCAGAGCGGCAGAGAAGAAAGGGTGAATGTTCTCCTTGCCCGAAGAAAGTGCCGAGAAGAGAGCTGGCCTCAAGTTCAGTCCGAAGATGCTTGAGCTGCTCAGCAAGTACAGTGAGGTAGAGCTAGAAGATGTTGAAATGGAAATAGGGGATCTAGAGATATGGCTTCAACCATCAGTGACCGGCGTCCAGATCCCGCGAGTTGTCGCCCCTGCCAAGGCAAAACCTAGCGAGCTCCTGAAGACCGAGTTCCATCGTCCTCTGAAACAGTATCCTGGGTCAATAGTAGAAGTAAGGCTTGGTGCGACAAGAACGGAGGGCGGGACGCGTGGAAAACAAGTGACCTTGGGAGGCGAGAAGGTTCCTCCTTTCTACCTCTCAGAAGGAACGATGCCACATCCTCCGATCATTGCGCTTGACGTCTTTGACACAGAGATAAAGCTTGCCAAGGCTGTGAGGATGCATGTCGAAGAAGTGCTTGGCGACCCGGCTGAATGGGCTAGACTTTCAGTGGAGAAGTTCGGAGCCGACATGGTCAACCTCCACCTTGTGAGCATCGACCCGCTGATCAATGACACACCACCAGCTGTGGCAGCGAAGACAGTTGAAAAGGTACTGCAGGCAGTGGATGTTCCCCTTGCCGTCGGAGGCTGTGGAGATCCGCAGAAAGACCTGAAAGTTTTCGAGAAAGTCACCGAAGCCACTCAGGGTGAACGGATACTATTCAACTCTGTAACTCTTGACATGGACGTAAAGAAGACGGCCGAAGTCATCAGGAAATTCGGGCACGCAACGATCGCATTCACCTCGATGGATATGAACAGAGCCCGTGAACTCAATAGGAAACTCTACGAGTACTTGCCACGCGAAGACATTGTGATAGACACAACAACGGCGGCTCTTGGATACGGCTTGGACTATGCCTTTTCGATTATGGAGAGGACGAGGCTTGCCGCCTTGATGGGTGATAGTGAGCTTCAGCATCCCATGGCTTCAGGTACAACTAATGCTTGGGCGGCAAGAGAGGCTTGGATGAGCCTGGCGCCCGAATGGGGCCCAAGAGAACTGAGAGGCCCGATGTGGGAAAGTGTAACGGCACTAACGCTTCTGCTGACAGGCGTCGATTACTTCATGATGATGCACCCGGCAGCTGTAAAGACTGTTCGAGAAGTTACCGGTCAGTTGACCTTAACCCCGAAAGGAGATCCTGCCAGCTCGGTCAGCTGGGTGACTTTGAAAATCTAGGTGACAATCGTGGCCGCGAAGGAACTTAGCCCCATTGATGTCTACGCGCTGCTGCCGAAGACTAACTGCAAGCTCTGCGGCGAGGACAATTGCATGGCATTCGCCACCAAGATCGTCAACAGAGTTGTCGCGCTAGAGCTATGCAAACCATTGCTGGAGAAACAGTACGCTCAGAGCCTGCTGAAGTTGCAGGAGATTCTCAGGCCGCCAGTGAAGGAGATAACCTTGGGAACTGGCGAGAGAGCCGTGACCATTGGTGGAAAACTTGTGATGTATCGTCACCAATTTGCATACTTCAACCCTACTGCGATAGCCGTTGAAGTAAGCGATGAAGCTCCAATTGAGGAGATCGAGCAAAGAATCACAACAGTAGAATCCCTGTCCTACGATTACATTGGACAAAAGCTCAAGCTCGACTTGATAGCTCTCAGATGCACTTCTAACGATCCGAAAAAGTTCGGGGCTGTTGCCAAGCATGTTTCCGAACGAACGAGGCTGCCCGTAGTACTCTGCTCATTGAACCCTAACGTCCTAGAGGCGGCTCTCGTCGTCATGGGAAAGTCAAGGCCTCTGATATACGCTGCCACCTCCGACAACTGGAAGGAAATGGCTGAACTCGCGCTCATGTATGGTTGCCCCATAGCAGTCTCGGGCGAGGGAGATATGGACGTGTTGGGTTCATTGGCCTCGACATTGTTGGAATATGGCGTCGAGGACATTGTTCTTGACCCGGGAGCCTTCCACGGCGATGGCATCGGCAGAACCTTGGACAACTTCACAATGCTACGCAGAGCCGCATGCGAAGAGGGGAACAGGGTCTTCGCGTTCCCACTGATGGGGGCCCCGATGAGTGTATGGTCACATAAACGAGAGGTTCCTGAAGTCGCAAAATGGGAAGAAGCATACCTCACATCTATGCTGATCACCAGGTATGCGGATCTTCTGGTGGTTCATAGCCTCGATGGATGGGTCATCCTCCCGAATCTGGTGTTGAGGCAAAACCTTTACACAGACCCTCGAAAGCCAGTTGCAGTTGACCCAGTTCTCAAAGCATTCGGAAACCCTAGTCAGGCATCTCCGCTGCTTTGCACTACAAATTTCGCCTTGACCTATTACACAGTTGCCTCAGACATAGAGGCGGCCGGGGTTAGCTGCTACTTGCTCGTCATAGATACAGAGGGGATATCTGTGGAGAGCGCGGTCGCAGGAAGAAAGCTCACCGCCGATAAGGTGGCCGAATCGATCAGAACGTTCAAGACCCCGGAGAAAGTCAGCCACAGAACGATGATAATTCCCGGCAGGGCAGCCCGTCTCAGCGGAGAGATAGAAGAAGCAACTGGATGGAAGGTAATGGTGGGCCCGGTGGATTCATCGGGGATTCCGAAATTCCTACAAGAAAAATGGAAGCCATGAGTTCGCATTCGGTCACTTCGTACCCTAGTGCGCTTGATGCTATCGAAGGATCATCGTCCGTCTCCCTAATCAATCCCAGTACACTGGTCAATCTGTGGGTGCACGCTGTGGTCTCGCTCGAACAGTGGTGATCGGATCGTTAGAGACGCCATACGCTAGTCTAATCGAGATCTCTGTTGGACAACTGGTGGTTGAGTAGCATGAAGGCGCAGAAATACAAGTCTTTCATCATGTTCTATCCGGTTGCCTTCCTAGTTACTGCTGTGACTGCAGTGGCCGCGATGGCCTACGTTACGAATATCGTTATGTTTGAATCCTCAGGATTTACGTTTGACGAGGAACTCTATCTAGAATACATAGAGAGGCAAGTTGAAGGAACGCTTCCATTTGCGATCGCAGTCGGCTGTGTGGCCCTCTTTCTAGAATACAAGTTTCTTTCGCGATTGGAAGTAAAGGTTGAAATTGAGAAGGGACTCTACTTCACGATGGGCACCGGCATAATGTCCTTCGCCGTTTGGCTAAGCTATGCGATGTTTCATGAACTCTCCGGTGAGTATCCTGTGATGTCGCAAACCGTCACGTGGTTCTCGTTAGGAGATATGATGGCCTGCGGTATACTGCTCTACCGGGAGTCGCGAAGGAGGCTAGGTGTACAGAAGGAGCTCTAGAAGGGCTTAGGCCCTTTTCTAGTTCGCTGTCTTGGGTGTGTCATTTCGCTGGATGAAGGGCTTCTTGCTCCCGGTCATGTTTTCGAGCAATCTCGGACCGACAACGATCTGGTTAACGCCGCAAGAGTACCGGCTGACCTAATGGTGAACAAAGCAAGTTGACGTCCCTCGCTTCTGGCCGTTAGTGCGAGGGCGGCTCTCAATCTCTCGACCCACGAATCCGAGCATCTGACGATGGCAATCATCCTCTCGCCATCATATGCTATTAGGCGAGGAGATGCTTTGAGGACTCCATGCTCTCCGAAGAGCCTCCTGAGAGAGTCCTCAATGTCATGGAACAGCTTCTCTCCTGCGGGAGCGACATCAGAAACAACTCTTACAGCAAGATATCTTCTCGATCGATGTCTCATGCTTCTGGTCTCACTATTCTTATTCCCTCAGAAACGTAGCTAGGTTCTTGTTTCCCCAAGCTCTTGCGCGCTACAGATAGAGGGATACGGGACACAGCGTCGATAGCTTGCTCCGCCTCAAGCCCCATCATGGAAACGACGGCTGCCATATCTCTCGGCCCCCGCATCCTCCACCAGTTCGCTGCGCCACTTGAGATCACCATCGGCAGATGTCTTCTCTGAACGTACGACACAAGATCGAATGCTCTACGCAGATCCGATCCGATACTCAAGTCGTCTCCCAGTAGGTCTGTGACATTGA
>CAZFRJ010000027.1:0-3419 GCA_964521355.1 uncultured Candidatus Bathyarchaeia archaeon
AGAATCATTATGGCTGCGAAGACGCTCATGTATGATTGGGCCGGATAGGTGCCTGCTTTGATCCCTGCCATTATGAGCATGAATTCGCTCAGGAACCCGTTGAGCGGAGGCATGCCGGCTATCGCGAAGGCACCGATTGTGAAAGTGATCGTGGTCACGGGCATTTTCTTCCATATCCCAGAAAGCTCATTGATGTCACGTGTGCCAGCCATGTGAGCGTAGCAACCCGAGCACAAGAATAGAAGCCCTTTCATTATCGCGTGATTCATCACATGGAACAGGCTTGCCGCGACTCCGTAGACGCTTGTCAAACCAAATATCACGTAGCCCATCTGTGCAACACTACTGTAGGCAAGAAGCCGTTTCAAGTCCTCTTGAAGCAAAGCCATCAAGTTGCCAACGCTCATGGTTACCACTGCTGCAATTGCCAACACCAATTGCCAAGTTACCTGCACGGAGGGGAAGACCAAGAAAAGAATCCTGAGAAGCGCGTAGGCCCCGGTCTTGATAACCACTCCCGACAATAGTGCGCTTACCGGACTTGGCGCCTCAGGATGCGCATCAGGAAGCCAAAAATGGAGAGGAACTAGGGCAGCTTCAACGCCAAATCCTATCACAACCATGATCATAGCCAGCAGAATCCAAGCAGAGCTGGTCGCATTCTTCAAGCTCGAAGCCAAGTAGGCTAGGTTCAACGTTCCGGTAATCCCGTACAAGAGGGACATTGCGAAAAGAACGGTAACGTTTCCGAACGAACTCATGATGAGGAACTTGAACCCAGCCTCGACTGGAGCCCATCTCTCCTTTCTATAGGCGACTAGACAGTACGAGGTCAGGCACATGAGTTCCCAGAAGATGAATAAGGTGAAGAGGTCACCTGCAAAGACGACTCCAACCATGCCGGCAACCAGGCCTAGAACTAATACATAGTACAGCACAAGACCCGTGTCATGTTCCATGTATCTAATTGAGTAGAGAGTCGCGGCGATTCCTAAACCCATTATCAGCGTTGCCATGAAAACGCTCAGTACATCTACCTCAAGACATGCTCCAAGCGGCGGTCCATACCTCTCCAGAAATGTGATAACCACAACTGACTTGGAAGCAACCACTCGGTAGAGATCGTATAGAAAGTAGCTAGAAACTAGAAGCCCTAATAGAGCATAGAGTCCGCAGACCTTATCCCTGTACTTTCTTAGCTTCGCATATTCCATCAACCGGCCGACCAAAGGCGTCGTTACGACAAAGATGAACAGTGAATTCAAAAGTGAGCCGAACACGACCTATTTCTCCTTGTGAATTCTAGATTCTCTGGTGTCTTGCCGAAATGAACAGTGGAGGTATCCGATTATGTTATTTAAGAGTTTCACGTGAGCCTCTACTGACAATGGGCCTACTCATCAAGCGTAGATTCAGATATTTCGTTAGCATTGACGGCGACAATATATCCGCCAGTGTTAGAACTGCCTGAGAATATCGCTCTTCTCCATCGTTCTCCCGCAGAAGTGGCAACGAAGCCTCAAAGGCTCTGAGCTCTCCACCTTGAAGGTTGGTTCGACTGGTTCCTTGGCATTGGAAACACAGGCCGGGTTGGCGCATCGGACTATCCCAGCAATCACGTTTGGGAGACTCACTTTTTCCTTCTTCGCCACAGAGAAGTCATGGACTATGTTTATGGTCGCAGACGGGGCTATGAGAGCAATTTTGTCCAGCTCTCTAGGAGCAAGTTCTCGCCCTTCTATCTTGACGATATCCTTCTTCCCAAACTTCTTGCTGAAAACGTTCATAGCAATGCTTACGACAACTCCTTCCTTGCCGTCGATGTCCAGAATCCTTAGGACATCTAGAGCGTGTCCGGGGGCTATGTGATCAATGACAGTTCCATCTCTGATTTTCTTGACGTATAGTTCCTCTCGACGCGACAAACCTGCCCCTCAACGCTAGATCTCTTCAACGATTACATAACAGTTTGTGCGATTAGACGTAGAGATCCGCAACCCGAATGGTCAGCCATCAACAACGGTTTTTAACGTAACCACTCACCAAAGCTGTATTGAGGATCGCCATGAGTCTGAGGGGAAGGGATGTCATATCGCTCAAGGACTTCTCAAGAGTTGAGATTGACTGGTTACTAGAGAAGTCTGATTCCATGGAGGCTTACGCGAGAACCGGCACGAATCTGCTTCGAGGCAAGATGATGGGGACACTGTTCTTTGAGCCCAGCACTAGGACTAGGCTCAGTTTTGAGTCGGCAATGATGCGTCTTGGCGGTGGTGTCATAGGTTTCGCTGAACCACGAGTAGCGTCCGTAGAGAAAGGTGAGAATCTAGCCGACACTGTAAGAACCGTTGAAAATTATGCTGACATACTTGTGATCAGACATCCGCTTGAGGGAGCGGCTCGACTTGCCGCAGATTTTGCGTCGGTTCCCGTGATCAATGCAGGTTCAGGTGCCGAGGAACATCCGACACAGGCGCTTCTGGATCTTTTCACGATTAAGAAGGAGCTAGGGTCGATTGATGGCATAACTATCGCTCTTGTAGGCGACCTGCGATATGGAAGGACCGTTCACTCCTTAGCGTATGGACTCTCGCTGTACAAGGTCAAGCTTCACCTTGTTTCTCCTGAACTCTTGAGGATGAGACCAGAAGTTGTTCTTGACATCAAAAATCGAATCAAAGTAACAGAAACGCCCGAGATGGAGCCCCTTCTGCCAGAGCTGGACGTGCTCTATATGACCAGAATACAGAAGGAAAGGTTCGCCGACTTGGCGGAGTATGAGAAAATAAAGGGGTCATACGGGCTCAACGTAAGCCAACTTCGCAGCGCCAAGGATCGAATGATCGTAATGCATCCATTGCCTCGTGCGGATGAAATTGCCTTCGAAGTGGACCAAACGAGGCACGCTAAGTACTTCAGGCAGATGTGGTACGGCCTCTTGACAAGGATGGCGTTGCTAGCTTCGATCTTGGAGCCCGGCTGACGAGTTCAGCTACGCCGGAATCATTGTTCCGGTTGCATACCGCCTTCTATCTGCAAGCTCGGCTCTTTTTCCTGCGTTCCAACCTTTGACCCGTTGATAGTAGCCCGTTATTCTGGACCACCATTCCAGTTCCGGATCCACCGCGCCGCAGTTGGGGCATCTCGGGAGAAGCCCTGACTCCACTTTCGAGCACCTTGTGCAAATCGTCAGATCCTTCGTGTAAGTGAAGTATGCCGCGAGAGTCTTTGTCGCTATTCGCTTCGTTAGCGAGAATATGGCTTCAGGGGCTGGATTGGCCTCGCCAAGCCATACGTGCATTATCGCGCCTCCTCTTGTGAGAGGATGGAAGCTCGCTTCGATCTTGACCCTCTGACCGAACGGAACATCGGCTGAAGGTCTTACATGCGAACTGTTGGTGTAGTACACAGACCCATTT
>CAZFRJ010000027.1:3519-7575 GCA_964521355.1 uncultured Candidatus Bathyarchaeia archaeon
CATAGCGGTCAATGTATTCTGGGCGAAGCTTTATCTCCGGCTTAGGGAAGTTGAAGGGTTTGCCCTGATAGTCACCGCGCAGGTACACATCCAATATGGCGTTGAAGAAAAGGTTGGCCTCGTCGGTGTAGTCACCGTAGACGTCCGGTCCCACCTTTCCACCTGGCAGAACTGCCGGGACGTCTTGAGCAACTCTTGGAACGGAGCACTCAAGAGCGATCGAGGAGAAGACTGTCTGGCCGCCTCGGGCTACGTACATCTGCGACATCTCATAGATGAACATCTGAGCAAGCTGTCTCACCTTCTCGTATGGGAGGCCGCGCATGTATGGCGCCAGCCAGACATTGAAGAAGTCGTATCCTTGGCCGCCCGCCCAGTTTGTCTGTGCTGCTGCAAGCGCCTTGGCTGCATGGAGAATGGCGACTTCAGGATGCCTCGCGGGCCCTGCTACGGAGGTATGAACACCCTGACCGTCTACGATCAGCCCGGTTCGCAGGAAAAGTCTGAGGTCATGCTCTTGGCAGAATGGTCTCGTTATGAAGTATTCCAGCTCGTGTATGTGAATCTCACCTGACATGTGAGCATCGGCAAGATGCGGGGGAAGTGTTGACAGTAGGGCATACTGGCTGAACACGGCGTCTGCAGCAAGCTTATGGATGGTCTCGGGGTTGTGTTGGAGGTTGGCATTCTCCTTGTCCCCATTTGCGACCATCGTGGTTACGTCGTATACTGGCAGTCCGAGTCGAGTGTATCTTGCCCGTTCTCTCTCCAGATTCTCTTCTAGCAATGTGACGCAGACAAGTTCGCGTATGAGAGGAGATGACAGGAACGAGAGCCCTATCCGACTGACCTTGTCGGAAACTTTCTTGGCGATTCTATCTGCATCTTCACTTGAAAGATTCACTTCTCTTATGAGAGACTCCTTAATCCTCTCAGGACGAAAGGACTCGAACTCTATCTTCGAAGTCCTTACCGCAGGAAAGTACTTGATTGAGTCGGGTATCAGTTCTTGCTCCGTTTTAACAGTCAAGTAGCCGTCGGGCTCCGCGAAACGTAGGTTTTCTACAAGTTGGCTCCCGAACCCGCATATAAGTTTTAGACAATTCTGTTTAAAATGCTGTACTCAACTCCAGTCGCACAACCGTCACAAACTCGGACCGATTGACAAGATCTTGAGTTCAGAAGTCGTTTCTGAAACAAGGTAGACCTATTGTTCATCGATTCCACGGCTAGACTTTCGACAGAGACAGAGGACTACTTCTTATAGTCCAGAAGGATTCGACGAACTGTCCTGTCTCGGCTTCGAGAAAATCGCGACCTTTCTGCCAGAGAACATTGTTTCGTTCAATCTTTTTTCTGAGTTGAGTCGCTAGGGGATAGAGTAGTGAGCAAGCCTGTCCAGAGTTCGAGTCTTTGCATTGGGCCAGACCGAAACCGGCGTAACAACCGCTGATGAGCGTCCCATCTGTTGAAGATTGTTTGATCCACAAGACATACAAGTGGGCACAACTCCCAAGAACCATCTCTGACAATTCCTGCAAAACGAGTACATACTTGCAAACGTGAAGAGCTCTATCCCACTGTCACAGACCTTCTCCACCAGTTTCACGAACGACTCAGGGTCGAGTTTATTTGGAGTGAGATTGATTGGGAGTAGATGACCTCCATCGGCTGGCGATTGGAGTTTCGCCTCGATTGCAAGTCGGTCGTTGAGCGATATCTTCTCCGTCGGTGGAACTCCGACCAGATCGGTATAGTATGGGTATTTCCTCATTCCTTGGACGACTGTAGACCCGACCCCGTACTCTTCAACATCAAGCTCAGCCAGTCGAACAGCCGCCTCATCACCTGGACGATGGGCGAGCGCAAATCTCATATTCGATTCCTCCGCGGCAACCTTGACGTAACTGGAGATCTCCTTCAGGATCTTCAATGCGAAGTTGCCTGCGTTTCCCTCCCTGTTGCCCAAGGTCAATCCGGTGTGGGCTGTCACAGCCTCGTTCAATCCGATTGGGCTGATTGCATAGAGTGAGCTTTCGCTGTGAATATATGAGTCGGCTGCTCCGGCTCCAGAAAGGGTGGGAAGAAGAGACTCCCGAATCCTTTCAGCAATACACTCTCTCTTGATCTTGAAGGCTTTAACCGCTAGATCCAACGCCTTCCTGAGAAGGTCGACGAAGCGGTCATCATTGTTACGTGCCTCATATGCGATCCTAGGTAGATTGACGAATATCGTATCCATGCACCCTGTCCTTTGAGAATCAGTCTCCCAGAATCCAGTCCAATCGTCGTTCAGCCTCAGACCCGTCGCGGTATAGTCTGACTTCGCTTCGCTGCCGAGGAATGCAAAGAAGGGAAGGAAGTAGTCCGAGGCAAGACGTTGCGTCACAAGTAGGTCCCGTCTAAGCTGCTCCGGTTGAGTAGCGTCACCCCTGATCTTGAGGATGAATCTGGGGTTTGTGACAGGACTTCCTGCTGACAGTCTGTTGAGAACATCTATTGTGGAGCTGAGCAGTGTTCTGGCTTCGTCGATGAAGTCTTTGTATTTTCCAACTGCCTTCCCTTGGGGGCCTATGGCTTCGACTTCCCGGAGAAACGTTGGAACTGTGAACTCGCATCCAAGTGACAGCCCGGGCTTTCCGGTTCCCCCGTACGCGCCTACTCCAACGCTGTTCACGAATGATTCTAGACTCTCGATAATCCGGCTTTCTGGTTCGCCTTTGGCGTAGGGAGCGAGGAAGACATTGAACATGTCAAAAGACTGTTCGGATGAGACTTCGGATGAGGTGAGCTGATAGACATCTCGGACCAGTGCGAGAGCTGAGGCGAAGTTCTTGGGAGGACCTGCATGAAGTCCCTTCCTGAGGAAGTATCGCATGTCGTGTTGGAACTCGCTAGGCTTCAGTATCCATTCTCCAAGATTGTCGATGTGAAGTTGCCCTGACATGTGAGCGTCTGCGATCTCTCTGGGAAGGCAGTTCAGAAGAACGTATTCTTCCATAACCGAAGCGCCGGCAGCTCTCTTGACGGACTCTGCGTCGAGCATCTGCACGCTAGCTGTTTTCAGAGACTGGGTGACATCATAGACAGGCATTCCAAGCCTTGTCAGTTTGTGCCGGTAATCCTCTAACTTCTTCTCGATCAAGATGGCGTTCACGAACTCTCGGATGAGCGGCGCCGTCAAGTAGGCCGTTTTCAGTCGGATAAGCCGTTCTTCCGCTTCGGCTGCTATCTCTTCGGCCTGTTCGTAGGGAACCCCGGCTTCGGTTACCAGAGACCTTGCGATCTTGCTGCGGTCAAACTCTTCAATCGCAAGCCTAGATGTTCTGACGAAGAGTCTGCCTCTCTTGACTGTGACGTATTCTTCGATGTCCCTTGCGAAATTCACGACGATGCTCCCTAGCTCTGTAAGAGAGTACTTCTTCGCCTCTTTGTCGAAGACTATGAGTCCCGCCTCCTGTAGATTCCTTAGATGATAAACGAATTTGCCTGCGTCTCGCAACGGGTCTAGCTTCAGCGAGAACATTATCTCTGTGTAGGGAAGGGGTCCTTTTGAGGTTAGAAGGCGAAGCATCTGCATCCTAAGCGGCGAGGATGCTGCATCGAAAACTGTTGAGCCTACTTTGTCCAAGGCCTTCGACAAAACCATTCACCAGATAGTCTAGGATATTCAATAGATGTCTGCGTTCTCTGTTTAAAAAACTGAAGTTTTGTTCAGTCTTGCGGGGTAGGCCTCATTCGTCCTATCCTGCGGAGATCCTCTCTAGCCGTCCTTTCATAATTGGCCTGCAGCGGCTCAAGACCGGGACTTACATGACTAATAGGTGTCTAGGCGCCAGAAAGATTGACTCAACATGGACCTGATTGTCGTAAAGGATTCGCTTGGTCTAACACTCGAGAGCTTTGAGATTGGGCTCACATTCATCGATGTCTTTGTCCCTAAGGACTGCTTTCCCGGTCTTCCGCTAAGGATTAAAAGCGTCCCGGAACAAGTATTCGCCCCCTTCAGAGGAGTTTGGGTTGACGGACTCTGAAAGTCTGAAAACGGAAGTTGTT
>CAZFRJ010000028.1:0-7276 GCA_964521355.1 uncultured Candidatus Bathyarchaeia archaeon
AGCTGCGCCAGGCTTCTCGAACCCCTTGGCCAAGGTCTCAGCTTTGGCAGGTGCCTCTTCCGCCCCGACAGGCTCTGTCGGCTTCTCAATTTCTTCTCTCGCGGTTATTCTGAACCGGGTGCCCGATGTGCACTCAGATAGATTCTTGGAGTAAGAAGGTGCTTCTGGGAGACTCCGGTTTATTTCGCAGACCTCCTTGATCACGTCAAGAGGGACCCACTCGTTCCCATTGACCCACTTCTCTATCAGCACGGAGCTACTGCCAGTGCGGCGAACAAATTCGTCCAATCCCACCTCCGCCATGGCCAGCCTCAGAGTCTCAACTACCCTACTAGACGGCTCGATCAGTACCTTTGATGCTTCCTTCCTAGTCAGAAGGCCTCACGACCACATCGAGCTCTCGGCAACTATGCACGTTCTTTCCTCTTTCTTTGAAGCACTCTCACCCTGATCGCGTCCTGACGCTCCGTCTCTTCTAGGATCAACTCGATATACCGTATGGCTGCGTCGAGCTGCGGTAGAACCTTGTACTGAAGTCTATTGATCTGCCGCCTCTTGACAGACATGACGTCTAGGATCTCGTTGAGCGACGCTTGCACTTCCGCTAGCTTGACAGCATGGACCAGCGCCTCCTTAGTTTTCAAAGTAGACTCATCTAGCTTCGCCGGGGCGTCTAAGAGGTTGTACCGAGGCTCACCGCTTCCACCCTCTGCCTCGACGAACTGGAAGGTGGGAAGCTGGATTCCAAGGACGCCGCTTCTTGATCTTGTCTGAATATCGAATTCAATTGGTTCTGCTCCTAGTGATATTTCTTCAATTTTCCTCGATCCCACAATCATCTCAGCCTCAACGAACGACTCATAGCCTTCTCTCAAGGCTTCCCGGATTTGGCCACGGATCGGCGGTATACCCTGTGCAAGTTCGAAAAGAGCGCCTGTCAGCGCATCCAAGTCCTTCTTGAGTATGTCCACGATCCCTTCGGCCAGCGCCTTCCGACGTCTTAGCCTTACAAGCTCTATCCGTGTCGGATGTATGCCTGCAAGCTCGACTGACAAGGCTACTCTTCCGCACGTTACTTCCTGTGCTTTGGATGGAACTGCTTTATGATATCAGGATCAATCCGCGCATACTCAGACTCGGGAAGTATCGATAGAAGCTCCCAGCCTGTGTCGAGTGTCTTCTCTATATCTCGGTTCTCGTCTACGCCTTGGCCTATGAACTCCTTCTCAAACCCATCCGCGAACTTGAGGTAGAGCTTGTCGACACTTGTGAGAGCTGCCTCTCCTGAAACGAGCGCCGTCTCCCGGAGAACCTTTCCTTGGGCATACGCATAGTAGAGCTGATCAGACAACTGCTTGTGGTCTTGTCTGGTCTTACCTGGACCTATTCCTTTGTCCATCAACCGAGAGAGGGATGGTAGAGGATTTATGGGTGGATACATACCCATCTTAAACATTCCCCTGTCTAGGATTATCTGTCCCTCCGTGATGTAGCCTGTCAAGTCAGGAATTGGATGAGTTATGTCGTCGTCGGGCATCGTCAAGATGGGCATCTGAGTCACGGATCCTTTCTTTCCGTGAATCCTTCCAGCTCTCTCATAGATGGATGCAAGGTCTGTATACATATATCCCGGATAGCCGCGTCTGCCCGGGATCTCCACTCTCGCAGCGGAGATCTCACGCAAAGCTTCACAGTAATTCGTCATGTCGATGAGGATCACAAGAACATTCATGTCACGCTCAAAGGCCAAGTACTCAGCTGTTGTCAGAGCCACTCTTGGAGTCAAGATCCTCTCGATAGCCGGATCCTCAGCCAAATTGACGAACATTACCACGCGGCCTAAGACTCCCATTCTTGCATAGTCTTCTTCGAAGAACCTGGCCTCCTCTGAGGTTATGCCCATAGCCGCGAAGACTATTGTGAAGGCTTCTTCCTCACCTCTGACTCTTGCCTGCCTCACGATCTGAGAAGCCACAAGCTTATGCGGCATGCCCGTCCCAGAGAAGAGGGGAAGTTTCTGCCCTCGCACTAGAGTGTTCATTCCGTCGATGACTGAAAGCCCAGTCTGAATGAAGTCTACCGGGTGTGCCCTTGAATATGGATTGATTGGCATGCCGTGAATATCCCAGTAATCTTCAGGGACTATGGGTGGACCGCCGTCTATGGGTTTCCCGCTACCACTGAACATCCGCCCAAGAACGTCGGTGGAAACTGGTATCTTGATGCTTTCTCCGGTAAAACGGGTTGCTGTAGTTCGAACGTCAAGGTCAGAGGTCCCTTCAAAGACTTGGACGACTGTCACTCTCTCACTGACATCGATTACCTGTCCGGTCCTCTCCCTGCCGCTGGGACTAGTCACCTCAACGAGTTCTCCATAACCGACTCCGCCTGTAGATTCGACGAATACCAACGGGCCTGAAATCTCTCTGGTGGTGAGGAATAGTCTTCCAGTCTTTGATAGAACGCTCATGTCTGCTTCTCCTGCCTTACCTTCTGAATAGTCTGAGTGAATTGCTCATCCATCTTGCTTTCAATCTTCACAGCTGCATCGCTGAATTCTTCTGGGCGGACGATCTTCATTCGAATCAAGTCCTCCCTCACGCCGAGTGAAAGCACGTCAGTCAGCGACACTCCCAGATCTACGGCCATCTTGGCTTTCTCGTAGAATCTCAAGATTAGACGAAGCATGTCATACGTCTTCTTCAAAGGACAATACATGTCAATAGGGTGCAAAGCGCTTTGTAGCAGGAAGTATTCCTTCAGCATCTTTGCTGCCTCAAATACGCAGCGCTGCTTGTCGCCTAGAATCTCAGCTCCGACTAGCGACACAATCTCTCTCAGCTCCTCCTCCTCCTTCAACAAGGTCATCGCCTCTTCTTGAAGTCTCGACCAGCCCGGACCAATCTTCTCATACCACTGTTCCAATGTGCGCATATACTCAGAGTAGCTCATGAACCAGTTGATCGCAGGAAAGTGCCGGCGGTGGGCTAAAGCGAAGTCAAGTGCCCAGAATACTTTTGTCAAGCGCAGGGTATTACCCGTTACGGGCTCGGAGAAGTCCCCGCCAGGCGGAGAAACCGCTCCGATCGCAGTTATGGATCCGAATCGTTCCTCGCTACCCAAGGTTTTCACTCTGCCAGATCTTGCGTAGAACTCAGCGAGCCTTGAGGCGAGGTACGCCGGGTATCCTTCCTCTCCGGGCATCTCCTCCAGTCGGCCAGATATCTCTCGAAGAGCTTCAGCCCATCTAGAAGTGGAGTCTGCCATCAAAGCAACATCGTAGCCCATGTCTCTGTAATACTCAGCAAGCGTTATCGCCGTGTAGATGCTTGCTTCTCTAGCGGCAATCGGCATATCTGAGGTGTTCGCGATGATCGTTGTCCTGTTCATTAGAGGCATGCCTGATCGATGGTCCTTCAATCTTGGAAACTTCTCAAGGACATCCGCCATCTCATTCCCGCGCTCACCGCACCCTACCAAGATCACAATGTCTGCGTCAGCCCACTGAGCTAAGGATTGCAGGAGAACAGTTTTTCCAGTTCCGAAGCCCCCAGGTACTGTCGCCGTTCCGCCTTTCGCCAGCGGAAAATACGCGTCAACTATTCGTTGACCAGTCACCAAGGGGACATCTGTTGGCAACATCATTGCGTAAGGTCTAGCTTGACGTACAGGCCACGAGTGCATCAAGCATAGCTTCTCTGAGCCCCGCTCAGTACTTACCTCAACAACAGGATCGGTCACAGTGAATTTGCCCTCTTGGATCTTCTCGACTTTCCCATCACTGATCCAAGGTGGGACGAGAATCCTATGCTTGACGAGTGGGGTTTCCTCTACGACTCCGATAACGTCTCCACAAACGACTTTCGACCCCTTTTTCGCTGTCGGCTGGAATTCCCACTTCTTCTCATGATCGATTGCAGGCGTCATTACACCTCTTCGGATGCGTGGCCCAACCATTTCTTGGATGACGGGTAGACGTCTTTGAATTCCGTCGTAGATCTGCCCGATGACGCCCGGGCCGAGCTCCACGGACAACGGCTTACCAGTTCCCACGACCTTTTCGCCGGGTCTTATCCCCGCCGTTTCTTCGTAGGCCTGTATCGCTGCGGTCTCACCTTCGAGACGGATAATTTCACCGATGACGCCCTCTTCCCCGATAGTTACGAGCTCGTACATACGCGAACCTGCCATTCCCTTGGCCATAACGAATGGGCCGGCGACGCGGAAGACCGAACCAGCCATTGACAATTCAGATCACCCTGAAAACGTAGAACTCAATCATGTTATAGTTTGACCTCGATACCCGCCTTTCGCCTAATAAGGTCAACTATGAGGTCTGTCTTTGTGACCACTGGTCCTCGTGTCTCTGGTATCGGAACAATTAATGGATACTTCCGCTCGCCAATTCTCTCGGATAGTCCAGGAACTTGGTCTACTAACCTTTCCGTAGCAAGAACTACAGCTAAATCGCCTCTGCTGAGAAATTCGTCTATCTTCTTCTGAGCTTCCTCTGCGCTCTCTACAATACCTACATCGCTCAAGCCGGCTAGTTTGAAGGATGTGGCGGTACGTCTATCGGCGACAAGTGCGATTTTCATCTGAAACCCTGTCGTGTATTCATGCCTGAGTTTCTTATAAAACGATAACACCTTCGAATCAAGCACCGTTCAGCCCAAGACTCTTTTCGCTACACGACTTCTTCCTATCAGCTAACGCTTTGGGTTCGCCAACATATGAGCCGCAAGAACCTGTCAACTTCAAACCTCATTAGAATGGAAGTAAGCAAGTACGAATGCCTTTCGAGGAATAGCACGCTTTTCGAGCCGTTGCAGATTGTCCAAAATTCAAGCTCCCCTTAGGAGTTTAGATATCCAGAGTCATAGCCTCTCAGGAGTTCAGGCACTGGCTTTTGCATTATGGAGTGAAAGATTCAGCTGTGCTTGTTTTAGACAAGGGATTCATCGCTAGCGCCGACCTCTATTTAATTAAGTCCTTTGGCCGATCCGGAGGTTACTTGAGGACATTGGTGGAACGCAGCAGAGACTGGCTGAGGCAGGCCGTGAGAGACCTAGAGAACGCTGACAACGCAACGGAAGGAGGTTTTCACGAGTGGGCCTGCTTTTCCGCTCAGCAAGCCGCTGAGAAGGCGGTCAAGGCGCTGTTCCAAGCTAGAGGTGCGGAAGTTCTTGGGCGTTCAGTCTACTCGATGATTCGAAAAATGCCTTCCGACTTGACCATCCCTGAAAGCTTCCGTCACATGGCCAGAGAGTTGGATAAGGCATACATTCCTACACGCTATCCAAACGCCCATCCAGATGGCGCACCTTTCGAGTTCTACACTGATGAGGATGCGAAAAGGCTGATCGGCTATGCCAGAGAAATCATCGAATTCTGTAAGAGTAATCTACCCAGAGCTCAATCGTGAGCAAGTCATAGAAAGACTTGAAAAGTCAGCAAAGTCAGTGGCGAGGCAAATAGGACTTGAGCTCCTCATACTCTTCGGCTCCTACGCCGAGAACAGGTATACCGCCGCAAGCGACGTGGATGTACTAGCAGTTTGCGATGATGATGCCGTAGCTAAGGCCCATGAAGTTCTCCACAACGCCGCACAACTCGTGAACCTAGAGCTTCATGTGTATGGAAAGAGCGCGTATAGGAGACTGAAAAGTTCCGGATCATCCTTTCCATGCACGATTGAGTCTCAAGGGATATGGCTGTGGCGCAAAAATTGATAGATGGAGTACTACATCGGCACTTCTTGCCCAACTCTCTCTGCTTCTCTATCTCTGCTTCCATATGACCTTGCTCTGGCCACGCTTGTATCGAACAGGACCCTCGGCTCATTGGTCTAGGTAGGTGTAACATCGAGCTTTTTCGAATGATCTAGACCATTTGCATGAGGATTGGGCAAACACGTACACTACGTCTGTGAATGACGCATGAGACGCACGAACCAAACAGTCTGAGCGACGCTTTCGCCTTGTCAAGGCCGAAAGGACAATCAACCAATAACCAGCGTGAGGCTCTGTTTTGGGCTGGTCGACGTGCAAGCCGTACGGACCTGTCAGCTTGAAAATGGATTTCCACGAATTGGGCTCATGAAACAGATCAGAATAGTTACCGTTATATTTCCAGAGGCTGACGCATATTGTTCCTTAAGGATGTGCCTGAGCGCACACGATCAAAAGCTATGGTCGAAGACGAGCGGTAGTGAGCGCCTTGCAACGCAAGCTGCCACATAGCAAGATAGGTGATAACACATGAGCTTCTCCCACTTCCTTGGAGCAGTGTCGGCCAGCCCCACAGAGAAGATGATGCACGCAATCCATGAGGTTGTGGGGTGGGCCGTTCTTTCACTCGTCGCGGCGGTGTTAGTGACTGGACTAGCACGAAGCTACTTTTTCTATCGAGGGAAGGAGATTGAGCTCACAGCGGCCGTTGAGAAGAGCCCCCTTCTGAATGCAATGCGCAATCTGCACCGGAGCTATTTGGGCCCGGCGTATCGGAAGGTATTCGTTGACGTGGCCGTCAGACTCTGCAGCAGCCTCTACCGCGGATTCGAGGTGGGAGTGGTTGACAGGCTCAACTACGCCGTTGCTAGCTTGATCCGTCAGTCTTCGGTTCTGCTCCATCAGTACGTCGACGTTGCGTGTGTCGACGGCTTAAACTACTTCGTTGCAGGTGCGACGAAGAGACTGTCAGACATATTCCTCAAGTATGCTGAACTTAGTGGCATCGATAAGTTCAACTATCTTGTGGCTGATGGGGCTGCAGGCTTGTCTTCACGCTTTAGGAAGACGCATACCGGAGTGCTTTCATATAATATGGTGCTCGTGGGACTGGCACTTATCGCGTTTCTTGTTTTATCGCTGTATTTGGGAGGATTTGTAGGATAGAGAGGAAACTATGATGATAGAGAATGCGGAAGCACTGTCAGTTTTCCTGCCAGTGGTTCTCGGAATAGTCGTATACGGAGTTGGAAAAGCGAGCAAGAGTGTTGAGAAGTATGTGGGATGGCTATCGGCGCTTGTTGCCCTAATGCCAGTCATCCTGATCGGGTCCATGATTCCAGACGTATTAGCGAAGGGTGCAATTCGCCGTGTCTATCCTTGGATCCCCTCGATTGAGGTAACCTTCGGATTTCAGATCGACGCCTTGAGCGCGGCAATAGCGTTCATCATCGCCCTGGTAAGTTTCTTCGCCACAGTCTACGCCGTCGGGTATATGGAACATGAACATGGCCATGCAGGTTACTTTGGCAATACACTTCTGTTCA
>CAZFRJ010000029.1:0-4647 GCA_964521355.1 uncultured Candidatus Bathyarchaeia archaeon
CAGTCCTTCACACCCGCCAGTCTCAAGACGACTTTCGGTATCTCCCCTGCAACCAATCCCAGCCCCCTTGGCCCAGGAATCACCTCCACTGATACGCTTCCACATTTTCCCCTAACCTTGAACGGAAGGGAATGAGGATGGTTGCAGGCGCATTCCCAACTTCCACATCCTCTACGTACCGGAATCGTGTTCAGCTTTGCTTGCACCGTGGCCTTGTCTATCGCGTTTCTTACTTGCTTCGCCTTTCCATCTCCCACACCCACGTAGCCCTCGCCATTTCCCACAACAACCACAGCCTTGAAGCGAGACTTCTCTCCAGCATCTGTCTGCTTCTGTACGAAGCCGATCTCCAAGACCTCGTGCTGGAGATTCGGAAGAAGGGCGTCAACCACCTGATGCTCCATCATCTTCAAGCCTTGCGTGAAGACTTCGTCAATCGAAATGACCTTTCCTTCTTGCACCATTCTCCCAAGCTTCGTTCTTGGAGTCCACGGCATTTGGCTGGACGCTCTTTGTGCAGATAGACCCATTACTTCCTAGTCTCCTTTTGAGGCTCTTTCCCCAAACTAGCAATCCTCTCCTTTGCCTTTTCGAATACAGAAGGAAGATCCTCAGGCTTCAGTCTCCTTGAAAGGTACCCTGAGAACTGTGCTCGATACCTCTCTGGGTCGGTCGACAGCTTCTTCGCGTAAGAAGCTATGTGCTCTCCTTTGACTCTCGCGTCAGATGGAAGTACTTCCTTGTCGTGCGGAATCTCTACGCCAGCATCGACGGCACCCTTGAGAGCACTGAAGACCCTAGCGCCCTTGCTGACTCTTCGAAGGCCGATGTCAAGTATAGCCTTGTGAAGACCCTTCTTGATCGCTCTTAGCCCCGCAAGCATACCGGTGAGATAGGCTGCTGGGAGATTTCCCCCTCCATATTTCCAAGCAAGTTCCCCAAGTTCGGTTGACTTGGCTGCCGCATGCACTTGGTCTCCCTCAGGCTTTGCTTCCACGAACTGGACTGAAGTATGCTTACTAGATGCTCGAACGACCATTCTCGGAAGACCGGATATCACCAGTGCTGACCTCTTCTCGTAATCAGTCCGACGCTCCCTTCTTCTGCGATGCGGCATGCTGTACGTGGGTCCTCGAACCATTCGTGTTACCTCCTTCTGGCCAACTGGTGAGATTCGATGTACTCGTCGACATGACTTGCGCTTCTGAAGGCACCTCCGCTCGCCATGTGACTCAACTTTCGATACACTGATCTCTCAATCATTCTTCTGTCTCGGAGATGCCTGAGTCTCCTTCTAATCGATCTGATTCTCTCCACCCAGCTCTCCTCTGACTTTCTTGTTCCCTTTCTTCCTCCAGGACCTCTTCTCCTCCCGAGGACATGCTTCCTATGGGATATTCTTTGCCTGCCTCTGCTCGTGCCTCTTTCCGGCAATGCACGGATCGTTCCTTCATGAATGAGCCTTTTGACCTCGTCTCTAGTTATGGCGGAACCAACCTTCTCAACCTCATCCGGATCAATCCAGACTCTGTTCTCGCCAACCTTCAGTATTCTTGAGGCCAGTCTCCTCTGGCTTCTCAGAGTCATGGCTTGGTCTCCTCTTTCGGCGGTTCCTGTGCGGCGTCTGACGGAGCCTGTTCACCAACAGGTTCCCGCTTCTCAATAATGCGTTCTTCGACCTCAGGTGCTTCCTCCTTTCCCTCCGCTCCCGGATTCACAATCCTAATCTGCAGCTCTTTTGCCCTGTTGATAATCGCGACTCGCTTCCTTTCCCCAACCGTATGGTTGATCCTTGCTACACATTCCTTGGCGTCGACCTTCTCCAGATCTGCCACGCGATCAACATTGACTTCTCTCAATCCTGACGGGTGGAGATGGCGCCACTCGCTAGGCGTCTTGTAACCGACCGAGACCCTCTTGGGCCATCCTCCTCTTCTTCGCCTCGTCCTATTCGTGACTCCCCGAGGCCTGCGCCAAGACTCTTTGATCCGCTTGTACCGCCAAGATTCCTGTCGGAACAGCTTCGGTATCCGCGCCTTGAGCCTCTTTCTCTCGCCGACCCGTCGCGACTTCACTTCTTGACTGCCTCCCCTTTCTGGAATATGTAAATGCCGTCCAAGAAGACTCTCTGATCCTTCTCCTTGATTTTCGTAGCTTCTTCGATATTGCTGGCTGTTCGGCTGACTTCATCCAGACGTGCTCCTTCAACTATCACTTCGTCGCCTGAGACTCTCACTGCGGCGTTTCCGACCATCGATGCGAATCGGGGAGTCTTTTCTCCGCCAAAGTTCTCGATCGATACTCTCCTTTCCTTCTCCAGTACTTTGACAGTGACAGGGAAATGCGCGTAAACAATCTTCAACCTGTATGCAAATCCCTTAGTGACGCCTTTGACCATGTTCGTAATATGCGCTGCCGCTGTCCCAACCATCGCCTTGTCCCGTTTCCTAGACCCCGATGACCGGATTACTACTCTACCATTCTTCGTTTCAAACTCTACCGGCATGTGGGAAAGATCTTCATTGATCGATCCCTTAGGTCCTGTCGCAATAACCTTCCGTCTGTTGACTTCGATCTTGACATCAGCAGGAATCTCGACGAATCTCTCAGCAACTTCAGCAGTCATTGTTTCACCGTGCTAGTAGACGTATGCCAGAAGTCTTCCACCAGTTCGCAGGTCGCTCGCTTCCTTGTGAGATATCACTCCTTTCGGAGTTGACAATATGAGAACGCCAACATCCCTAGACGGCAGGTATCTCTTCTCGAACATTTCGATCTCTTTCACTCTCACAGAGAAGTTTGGTTTGACGACGCCACACTTGTTGATTCTTCCGATTAGCTGGATCTTGAATTTTCCAGATCTTCCGTCGTCCACAAACTCGAATTCTCCTAGGTATCCGTTCTTCTGTATCACGCGTAACACTTGGCCCAGAAGTTTGGATGCTGGCTCGACAACGCATTCGTGTTTGTATCTTCCTTCATTGTTTGCAATTGTCGAAAGCGCATGTGCCAAAGGATCCATCAGCGTCATTTCAGCAACCTCATGAGTACTTCCTAAAGCCAAGTTTGGGTGCGAGTTCTCTGAAGCATTGCCTGCAGAGTTGCAGGTTGTAGCTTCTTATGACTGCGTTCCGTTGGCCACATCGTCTGCAAGGTCTGCTTCCCTTGCCAAACTTCCTTTGCTTACTTGGCTTAAGTTTCGCCAATAGTTGCGCCTTCCTTGACGATTGTTGCCTGTAACTTGTTTGCGGCGAACCCGATTGCTTCGTCTCTTGTAATGATGTGCCCTTTTCCTACTTTCGATGTTCTTATTGTTCTTCTCTTGACTCTATATCCCGGCCTTTCAAGAGTCACGTTTACGTCCATTCCGAATATCCCTATCTCCGGGACGTATTTGGTGCCCGGGATCTCTATGTGCTCCTTTATGCCGAATGCGAAATTGCCGCGATCATCGAAACAGGATTCAGGAAGTTTGTTGCCTATGGCTTCCATGGCACGCCTCAAGAAAGACTCGGACCCTTTCCCACGAAGCGTGACGATGCACGATATCGGCTCACCCTTTCTGATTCCCCAATCCTTTACGGTTCTTCTTGCATTCCTGGGACAAGGAGTTTGGTTCGTCAGTTGCTGGAGTACCTTCTTCGCCTTCTCCAGAGGGTCTCCAGACTTCCCGACAGCTATGTTGACAGTCACCTTTTCTATTCTGATCTGCTCCATCGGGTTTCGCTTATCGGCCTCGGTCTCCACCTTAGCAGTCATCTTGTCAAGCTCCTGCAAGCTTTATGGCGGGACCTTCCTCACCGACTACAAACACATGGCCACCATTTGTCCGGAAAGTCTCTCCTTTATCATCCTTGATCTCCACGATGGCTGGTCTTGTAGCTGATGCCGGGACTATGCTCGAGATCTTCCCGTGCCGTCCAGTGTTTCTTCCTCCCGTAACGATCGCGTACGCTCCCTCGGCCATCTTCATATGCTTCAGAATCTTCTGACTTGGAATCTCGATCTGCAGTGAGGCACCTGCTGAGTACACATCTTCAACAGGGTTGCTTGGATTCTGCAATTTGACCAGGAGGTTTCTGCCATCGTGCAGGTTTATCTGCAGATTTCCACGATCAATGGTTCTCTTATCTCGTATTCTGCAGAGTTTGAATCCTGCCTCTTCTTTGGTTGTCTCAACCAAAGTCAGACCTTTACCTTCGACTGGAAGCATTCGGAACGCCCCTCTCGCACCTGCGATCTCGATTACGTCCATGAGTCCAACAGGATACTTCTCGTCTTTCCTGAAGCGTCCGTCAACTTTCACCTTTCCCTGCGCCACGATGAGTTTCGCTTCACGGGCTGTCTTGGCCAGCCCAAGGTAGTCCCTGAGCACGATCCCTAGTGGGATGCATAGATCAATAGGATGAGGCCCCGGTCTCGGCTTGATCGCCCACTGGAATTCCTTTGTCGCTATTCGCCAGAATCTTGGGGCAGGCATTCGTTTCAGGTGCCTTGAGCCGCCTTTTCTTCCCATCTTTAGTCAACCGCCTCCTTCTTGTCAGTCTCTTCGGCAGTTGGCCGAGGTCTAGTGGCCTCTAGGCTGTCAGTCCGCCACTTGTCTGAGAGGTTCAGGTTCGTAATCGCAACCTTTGACGAGTGAACTGT
>CAZFRJ010000029.1:4747-7209 GCA_964521355.1 uncultured Candidatus Bathyarchaeia archaeon
GCATCGTCCTTCGCTAGATTATTATGCTGGCCAAATTGGCTACTCGCGGCCATCTTTCAGCTGCCTCCCTTGCCACTGGCCCTCTTATCTCCGTTCCTTTCAGTTCTCCCTCAGGAGTCATAATGACTGCTGCGTTGTCCTCAAACTGGAGTCTTACTCCATCAACTCTTCGGAACGCTTTTCTTTGCCTCACTACGACAGCAGGGAGAATCTGCCTCCTAAGATCAGGGGATCCTCTTGTGACAGAAACTGCTACCATCTCTCCTACGCACGCGCCAGGCACTCGTCTGAGCCGTCCCTTGTAGCCCATGACATTGATGAGTTTGAGTTCCTTAGCACCTGTATTGTCCGCGCAGACGAGGCGGCTACCTGCAAGTAATCCCCTTGTGACGTAGGGTCTGTACTCCATCATTCCTCTTGCGCTTACTGCTCGGGACTTTGGGGCAGGCATATCTCCTTCACTCCAGTCGCTATTCTTCCTTCTCTATTATCACGAATGCCACAGTCTTGCTCAGTGGGCGGCACTCAGCCACTCTGACCTTATCTCCTTCTTTCGCGTCTATGCACGGAGGGTTATGTGCGTTGATCCTGCTACTTCTTTTCTCATATCTCATGTACTTCGGAACGTAATGCAAAGTGTCTCTCTTCACAACAACGGTCTTGCTCATCTTGCTGCTTGCCACGACTCCTTGGAGGATCTTCCCTCGGACTGGGAGAGATCCATGGAACGGACAGTCGGTGTCGTCGCAGCTTTTCTGCGGAGGCTTGACCTCTACCCCTATGTTGCGCATCACCATCGCCTCACCTGCATCCTGACTCTATCCTCAGATCTGCCAACAAGCCTCTTTCCATCGATTCCTACGATCTCGCCCGTCGGCAGGTAGAAGTGAAATATCGCTGAGTCTTTGGGCACGATCCTTCTCTTCGTGCCGTTAAACAGCGTTAGAGTGTTCCTTGTCTCATTGACCACTTTTCCGGTAAGCCCGGCAAGCTGTCTATTCAGTGCCTTAGCGATTCTGACCTTAAGCCCAATAACCTCATGTCTGAGAACGTTGTGTGGATTGATTGGGCTCATTTTGATGTACCTTTCTCTGTCATCGTTTCTCTTTCGATGGTCAATATTCTAGCCATGGTCTTCCGCAACTCCTTGATTCTGCCCGGGTTCTCTATGGTGCCTCCTGAGGCAACCGTCGTCTTGAGTCTGACAAGCTCGGTTCTTATCTCATCGAGCTTCTTCCTTCGCTCTTCGGCAGGCATTTGTCTGATCTCTCTTACTCTAAGTATCGGCATCTTCCTTCTTCTCCTCCTCTGGTGGTGATGGTTCACCTTCAGGAATTGCGGCAACCTGTGCCGGTGTCTCCGCCACAGCCGGCGGAGGCCTGATTGAGGGCTTGTCGGGGAAAGTAACTCCAGGAGGAAGTATCTTCACATGAATGCCTAGGATTCCAGGTTTCAGTTGAATCCATTCTACTGCGCCCCGAATGTTTTTCGAAGCTGCGTCGCCTGATCGAGGCAGATACCCTTGCCTGTAGTGCTCACATCTCGATCTTTCACTAGTCAGTTTTCCTCTTATCGTAATCTCCACTCCCAAGGCTCCAGCCTCCATGACTCTCTGGACAGCCCAGTAGGCGGCTCTCCGGAAGTGGATTCCTCGTTGAAGGGCGGCGGTGACTTGAGACGCCACGACCCTCGGGTCTAGCTCAGGAACTTCTATAGCTGCAACCGATATCTGCGGGTTCTCAAGTCCAAACTTCTCTTCCAAGATCTTGGTGAGGTCTCTGATGCTCTGCCCCCTTCTGCCGATGACCATGCCTGGCTTCGCTGCATATACGACGACTCTGGCGCCGACAGGAGTTTTCGTCAGCTCCATTCTACTGTATCCGGCCCTGTTCAGTTCCTTTGCAAGAAACTCATCAAGCTCTGCCTTCCGAGTGCTGTCCTTTATGAAAAACCTCTGGACAGACATCCTACTCGCCCTCGTACCCCACTATTTCGAGATGCGTGAGGATGTTGAAGCTGGGCGAGCTTCGTCCATGGGCCCTTGGAACGTAGTTTCTGATTTTCATTCCCCTATGCGACGCTGCATGAATGATCCTAACCTTGGCAAGATTCAAACCCTTGTACTCAGCGTTAGCCTCCAACTCTTCCAGAAGCTTCAGAACATTAGAAGCAGCTTTGACCGGATATCTTCCCGCGTGCCAACGTTCGTCAAGTGACCTGTGCGGAACTTCCTTCTTGTAGCGCTTGTATGGAATGGCCTTCTTCTTTGCGCATACTCGCTCTAGAAGCTCCTTAGCCTCCGCTACCTTCATCCCCCTTATTGTTCCGCATATCTCGACTGCTGCCTTCGGCGAAATGCGAAGCTCACGGCCTGCGCATTTCACGGTCTTGTCCGGGTCGAGTCCGGTGACCGAATACTTCCAATTTGGCACGCGGTTTCCACCGTTACCCCAAAGCATGCA
>CAZFRJ010000030.1:0-7106 GCA_964521355.1 uncultured Candidatus Bathyarchaeia archaeon
CGATACCATACTTCAGTCGAGAGACATATTCTGCTACCGAGATCCGCAGACGCATGCTCAACAATGAGGAATGGTCATCGCTAGTTCCTCAGTCAGTCTCTCTCTATATCAGAGAGATCAAAGGACAGGAAAGGTTGCAGTATCTCAGTGGCTCAGATAGGATCTGAAACTCTGATCTTCAGTTTGGAGCCCTGTGCGACGCGGATCACCTTCGAAGCATCTCTCATCCTCATCGCTATCTCCAGAAACCCGTGACTTCCAACTAGACATCCAAGAGCACCTTTGGGAATTTCATTGTAAGTTCTGGCAAACACGAGTCTCAACAGTTTTCGACCTACCGTGAGACTCAAGGCGCTTTCAAGATTGAGATTGCTTTTCACGATGCTAGAGGCATCAACATTTGTCACGACATTACCGAAGTCGTCTACATGAAGAACCTCGCAGTCTATAGAATCTCTGCTAATGATAGGCTGGTGAAACTCTGGCTTCACATAGTCCTTGACTTCAAATCCAATGCCAAGAGGGGAAATTCCCTTCGCCAAGTCTCCGGCTACGCGGGCGAAGATATCTCGGCCATGGAACGTGGCTGATATGGCATCTCCAAGATACTTCTGGCCGTTGATGCAGTAGACGCACCGCAATCCTTCTCGGACTGCGGACAGTATCAACAAACCGTTGTCGGGCCCAACATAGAGTGATTTGTTTGACTGCACAATCAGAGGTCTGCGTTCCGATCCGACTCCAGGGTCGACGACTGCAAGGTAGATTGATCCGTCTGGAAATGATCTTGCTGCTGAAGCCAATACGAAGGCGCCCATTCGAACATCGAACTTTTTGATTTCGTGACTAATGTCCACCAATCTCGCTTCGGGGCATATGGAAAGTACTACCGCCTTCATCTCAGCCACGTATGAATCTCGAAGCCCAAAGTCGGAAAGGAGACCGATGATCTTCATCGTGCTCTCAAGACAATGAACTTGTTAGAGGCTTAATAGACATCTCGGTCGAACTGAGATCTGAGAGGTCGAGATTCATCGAATCTTTTATTTGCACAATCACTGGTCATGAGACGGAGTGAATCGATTTGAAGCTGTTCACGGTCGGCCCAGTCGCCTGCTATCCTGAAGTGCTAAAGGCGATGGGGCAGCAGATGTACAGTCACAGGAGCAAAGAGTACTTTTCCCTACACTATGAGACAGTTAAGCTACTGCAGAGCTTTCTGGAGACTCGAAGCCAAGTCTTTCTGTTCTCCAGTACGGGCTCAGGATTCATGGAAGCGTCTGTCAGGAACTGTGTGAGAAAGAGTATGGTCTGCTGCATCAATGGTAGCTTTGGAGAGCGTTTTAGTGAGGTAGCGGTTGCCAACGGGAGGACTGTTGTGAAGCTGGAGCCTCCGCTTGGTGAACCGATTCTGCCTGACAAACTTGACGACGTTTTGAAGAAGCACCCTGAGGCGGAGGCCGTGGCTATCACTCACAACGAGACTAGCGCTGGTCTTATCAATCCGTTGAAGGAGCTGGTTGCCGTTGCGAAAGATCATGATAGGCTGGTTTTCGTTGATGCCGTCAGCTCGATGGGAGGCACTGAGATCAAAGTTGACGAGTGGAACATCGATGTCTGCTTCTCGAGTTCGCAGAAGTGTTTCGGGGTCCCTCCTGGGTTGGGCATAGGCAGCGTCAGCGAAAGGGCTTTGAAGATTTCGGAGACGGCCGTGAACAAGGGCTGGTACTTCGACTTCAAGGTTTGGGAGGAGGATCAGAAAGAAGGAGTAGGCACTCCAGTGACTCCGGCGATACCTCAGATCGCAGGGTTGAACACTGCTCTGAAGATGATCGAGAAGAGAGGAGGCAAGAGATGGTACTTCGATCTCTACAAGGAGCGAAACCTGCGGATTAGAAGGGGGATTGAAAGGCTGGGTCTCTCAACCTTTCCGAGGCGGGGCTATGAGAGTCCAACCGTGAACTGCATCAATACTCCTGAAGGTGTCGACGGCTCTATTGTTTACGAGAAGATGCGTGAGAAAGAGTTTGAACTCGCCAAAGGGTATGGTGCGCTCAAGAAGAAGACCTTCAGAATTGGCAACATGGGGTACATTGAAATGGCTGATATCGACCTGATGCTGAAGGCTCTTGAGGAGGTCTTGTCTTCTCTCTGAGCGTCACCCCAAATAGGATCCGAAAAGAGGCTAACTCACCACTTCGTTTGCTATGAGACTTCAACTGGGAATGTTTATCTTCCCGAAAGTGCCGCAGATCACGGGAGAAGCTTGATCACGTCTGGCTACAGAGATCGGTCCCTCGCAATCAAACTGTCAAAGCACATACGTGAACTGGCGAGGGACAGAGAATATCTGATAATGCATGTGTGCGGCACATGACCGAGGACCTCAGTTCTCGGCCAGCCGAACCACGAGGCTACCATGGTAGAACATGGGCTCAGAAGTCTTCTTCCGTCAAACGTTGAGGTGCGGTCTGGTCCGGGCTGCCCGGTCTGTGTAACTAGCCCCGAAGAGATCGATGCCGCTGTTGAGTTCTCACAGCGCCCTCGGACTGTTGTGACAACCTTTGGGGACATGCTCAGGGTTCCCAGCAGTGCTTTCTCTCTTGCCGAGATCAGGGCGAAGGGAGGAAATGTTCGAGTTGTTTACAGCATACATGACGCAGTCTCCCTTGCTAGAAGCGACCCGAGCAACGAGTACGTTCATTTCGCTATAGGATTTGAAACGACCGCGCCGACGACCGCGGCTGAACTTCTCAACAGTTGTCCAGGCAATTTCAGTGTCATCTGCAGCCACCGCCTCATTCCTCCTGCAATGGAGCATCTTCTCAAGATGGGAGAGATCAGGATCAACGGGTTCATTTGTCCAGGTCATGTCTCAACAATCATTGGAAGCGACCCGTACCAGCCTATTTCCGAAGAGTACAAGGTTCCTCAGGTCATAGCTGGGTTCGAACCCATAGATGTCCTGATCGCAGTAGCCATGATCATTAGACAGGTGAACGAGGGCCGGGCACAGGTTCAGAATGAGTACACTAGGTCTGTGAGGTCTTCAGGGAACGTCAAAGCGAAGGAAGCCATGGCCAAGGCATTCAGTGTCCGTGACTCAGAGTGGCGAGGGATCGGTACGATCAGAAGATCGGCCTTCGGGTTGAGAGAAGAATTGTCTCAGCACGATGCCTTCAAGAAGTTCGGTCTGGGGCGTCGAATAGCGTACGAGATTCCGGCAGGATGCCGATGCGGCGAGGTTCTTCGAGGCCTGCTATATCCCGAGCAATGCCCACTATTCAACAAGGCATGCACTCCTGCTCATCCTATTGGTCCTTGTGCCGTGAGTAGAGAGGGCGCATGCTACATTTCAATGAGAACGCCGAAGAGCCAAGATAGGGTGCCCCCGGACAGGTCCAACTGAAAGAATGCGGCACTCTCTACTTAGAAGTGCGTGATCTCCATAGCGCATATAGAAAACATGCGGCCGTGAGAAACCAGATCTTTGTCGCGAAGTTGAAGTTGACGGGCATCCCTGCATGCTCATGTGTCGTATTTGCAAGTACGTCGATTGATCCGCCTTGTAGCATCCATGCCATGAACCATGCGAGAAAGTTCCATGCGCTCTCATACATTGCGATGAAGGCACAGGTCGCCAAGAAGACTTGAGTCAGAGGTTTCGACATCCACCGAGCAACCTTCTCACTTTCTAGCACAATCGTCCATAAGGCGAATCCAAAGATCACTATGATGGTAATCGGTTTGAAGCTCTGAATGACGTAGAAAGGGAATATGAGGGGAATCTGATCTCGAACGAAGCGTTCTCCGAAGGTTGTCTCATATGGATACTTGACCATGTAGAAGACAACGATGGAGATGATCGCAACGGCTAGTAGCTGGCCGCAGAGGCGCATTCTCTTGGTTATCATTGGGTGTCCTCGCGAACTTGCCAGCCTCTATTTAGGAGTTCCTTCCAGATTTTCAGAGTCTCAAGAGCCTCCTGTTCGTCTAAGGTCTCTATGGCGAAGCCCGTGTGAACAATCACATAGTCGCCGATCTTCACGTTTTCCAGTAGGCTGACCATGATCTCGCGCTTTACGCCGCCGAAGTCTGCGATCGCCTTGTCTCCGGTGATTTCCAATATCTGAGCTGGAACTGCGAGGCACATTCAAACCGGTTTGAATCAGTCGTGGCGCAGCTATTTAAAGGTGTGAGAGTAATGTTTCGCGGAAATCAGGAAATGCTTCAGTGTCTTGAATCAGAGTCGGCGTCATTGACGGAACAGACAGATTGTCATCGGGAGAGGGCGGAGTAGATAGAATCAGGAGCTGTGCCTCGGTGAAGATCCTCGGATTTGCAGATTTTCATGGCAACATCGAATCGGCAAGACGCGCGTCCCATTTAGTGTCACTTGAGCTTCCGGCCTTGGTTGTGGTCGCAGGTGATCTAGCTAACCGAGATGCGCGGCTTGCGGAACAAATCCTTGAGGAACTCTCTAAATCGGCTCAGAAGGTTTTCTTCGTTCCGGGAAACATGGATGAACCGTCGCTTGCCAACTGGAGAGATACGGAGCGAATTGTCTGTCTTCATTCGAGGGCAATGGTCCATGACGGGACCTTGTTCGTAGGCTTGGGAGGATCTGTCATGAGCTTGTTCAAGACTCCCTTCGAGTTTACAGAGGCCGAGGCTAGCCAAGCCTTGGCTGAAGCGATCAGAGTCCGCTCTTCCGAAGATGTGGTCCTCGTCTCTCACTGTCCTCCAAAGAACACTAAGCTGGATCTGGCAGGTGGAACGAGACATGTTGGGAGTGAGGCGGTGCGCAGATTCATAGAGGAAAGAAAGCCTATGCTGGTGATTTGCGGACACATACATGAAGCCCAAGGTGTCGATTCGGTGGGACAGGTGCCGGTAGTGAACGTGGGCCCTGCTGCACATGGCCGTTACGCATGGATTTCTCTGGACAGGCCAGTGAGGATAGAGCTTCGAAAGTTCTAGCATGTATTCGCAGATGTTCTCGCTCGACTCGAAAGAGTATATAAGGACGGGCTGACAACCTAAGCGATTCACTTTGCGTCAGAAGGTTCCATAGCATGGCCATCAAGAACGGAGATTTCATTCTAGCGAACCTGATCTGCAAGGTCAAGGAAAGCGGAGAGATCGTGGAGGCCACTTCGGAAAAGACTGCAAGAGATTCTGGCTTATTCAAGGAAGGCGCAACTTACGAACCTATGTTTGTGATCGTGGGGGAGGGGTGGGTTCCGAAGGGACTCGATGAGAGTCTCGCCGGGATGGAAGTCGGACAAGCAGCAACGATTGAGGTTCCTCCAGAGAAAGGCTATGGCCTACGTGACCCTTCCAAGATGAGACTCATGCCACTAAGACGGTTTCGTGCAGAAGGCATCACACCGCTTCCGGGAATGATGGTTCACCTTGAGGGGAAGCCCGCGATCGTTAGAGCTGTTGGAGCAGGGAGAGTTCAATTGGACTATAACCATCAACTCTCAGGGAAGACACTGATCTACGATGTCACAGTCGAGAAGATACTGGAATCCTTCGAAGAAAAGGTCAGGGCAATCCTGCACCGGAGAATCACGGGTTTGGAAGCAGATAAGTTCACTACAAGACTGCTCGAAGGAAACTTGACTGTGGAGATTCCTGAGGAAGGGTTCTTTCTTGAGGGCCTACAAGTCTTGAAGCAAGCGGTGGCGGCTGACATACTGAAGTATTATCCGGAGATTCGTCAAGTGTCATTTGTCGAGGTGATGAAGCGAAAGGAACCCGTCGCCGCGGAGAAACAATCGCAACAGACGACAGTTGAGAGCTCTCCAAAACCGGAATGATATCTGAACAATCATTTCGCTTGCATACTAGAATGTTCATGCTTTTCGCATTTGCAAATAGTCTTGATTACTCGAACAGAAACCTTAAAATTAGAGAAGATAACGTTAGTCTCCGAAAGCGCTAGATTCTAGCATGCGCTTGTTGGGATTTCCGTTAAGGCTTTTCGAGGGTCTTGCGATGCGTGTCCCAGAGTTCGACAAAATTCCGAAATACGTCCTGAAGGGAACGACTACGATAGGCGTGGTTTGCCGAGACGGGGTCATCTTCGCGACAGATACACGGGCCACGATGGGTTACTTTGTTGCTCACAAGCGAGCGAAGAAGGTTTTGAAGATAGATGATCACTTGGCGATGACAATCGCAGGGGCGGTGGGAGATGCACAGGCCGTCGTTGAGATTCTCAAGGCAAATGCTAGTTTGTTCAAGTACGAGAATGGACGACCTATGCCCGTGAAAGCTGCAGCTAGACTCTTGGCAAACCTGCTTTTCTCGTCGAGGATCGCGCCTTTGCTTCTCCAAGCGATAGTGGGAGGCGTTGACGATACAGGTGCGTACATATTTGCCGTCGATCCTCTTGGCAGTCTGACTGAAGAGAAATGTGTCTCAACTGGATCTGGATCTCCTGTGGCGTACGGAGTCCTTGAGAGCGAATTCAAGGAAGGTATGAGTGAAAGAGAGGCTCTGCCCATAGTTGTCAGAGCAGTAGATTCTGCTATGAAGCGAGATTCTGCCAGTGGCGACAACTTTGATGTCGCCGTAGTCACCCGAGAAGGTTACAGAGAACTGCAGGAAGATGAGAAGAAGACCCTTCTCGCAAACGCGTGAAGACTGGATTACTGCTTCACTGTTGCAGGAGTAAATACATTGTCGAGAGCTACTGAGAACGCTCACGTGAAGATCAGGCAGACTATTCTTGAGCATATGCCAAGAGAAGCAGAGATAACTAGGATTGAGTTTGAAGGTCCGAGGCTCGCGATATACGTGAAGAATGTGGTTCTCCTTCAGGAGCAGAGCTACGTAGTCACGGACATAGTCAACCTGCTTCATAAGCGAATCGTGATTCGATCCGATCCCTCTATCAGAGTCCCAGAGCCCGAAGCAGAGAAGAGAATAAAGGAGATAGTCCCCGTCGAAGCCGAAGTCACGAATGTCACCTTCGACCCTAGCCTTGGAGAGGTGGTGATCGAAGCCAAGAAGCCTGGCCTTGCCATCGGCAAGGACGGCGCAACCCTCCAGTCAATAGTCAAGGCGACAAGTTGGCGACCAAGAGTGCTTCGCGC
>CAZFRJ010000031.1:0-6923 GCA_964521355.1 uncultured Candidatus Bathyarchaeia archaeon
TGCGGGCAAACCCTTCCGCATATGCCTGGCAGGCTGTTCTTTTCCTTTATCTTAGCGATGGCTCCGGAGAAATCTCCCTTCTTGATGCACTCTATGAAAGCCGGGATCTCTATCTGAACTGGGCAACCTTTTACACAGAAAGGCGACGGGCATTTTAGGCATCTGCTTGCTTCAGCTATTGCCTCCTCCTCGTTGTATCCCAAGGACACTTCATCAAAACTGCGTTTCCTGATTTCAGGAGGCCTTTTTCTGACGGGTACTCTCTTCAGGAGCTTCTCTGAAGGTTTACCTGCCATATGCCCCACCTGCAGCGTCCGTTCTGGCAGTTGACGATTGCATTGAGATCTTTTCCTGATCTAGGTACATTCTCAACCTAGCCATCAGAAGATCAAAGTCAACCTCGTGACCGTCAAAGGAGGGGCCGTCAACGCATGCGAACTTGGTCTGTCCCGCTACCGAGACTCTGCATGCGCCACACATGCCCGTTCCGTCAACCATTATCGGGTTCAGGCTTACCATGGTCTTGATTCTGTGCGGCCGAGTTAGGTTCGCAACAGCTTTCATCATGATTGCTGGACCGAACGCTACGACCCTGTCGATCTTTGTTTGTTTCTCAATCAGTTGCTTCAGGACATCTGTCACGAATCCATGATGCCCCTTCGATCCGTCATCAGTAGTGATATGAAGTTCGTCGCTTGTTCTTCTCATCTCTTCTTCGAGAATGAGTAGGTCCTTGCTTCTCGCTCCTATGATGGAGATCATCCTGTTCCCTGCTCCCTTCAGGGCTCTTGCTTCAGGATAAGCGACTGCTGTGGCAACGCCTCCTCCTATGACCACAACCTGACCGAAATTTCCAACTTCGGATGGCTTTCCCAGCGGCCCGACGAGATTTGGAATCCGGTCTCCTCTACGAAGCTTTCCAAGCGCCGTTGTGGTCTTCCCGACTTCCTGACTTATGAGAGTGATAGTACCTTCCATCTCATCTGAGTCAGCGATAGTCAGGGGGATTCGTTCGCCCTTCTCGTGAACTCTTAGTATCACGAATTGTCCTGCCTTGTATTTCTTAGCTATCTCAGGAGCCTTGACCTTAAACATCTTGATAGATGGTGCTAGTTCCTTCACATCGGCTATTTGGCTCATCTTTTTCGTCCTCGACCCTGTCTTTCCGGCCTTTCAGCGCGCCGCAGCCGTAGGCTAATGCTTTTGATCCTTTAACGGTTACGTAGGAGAAAAATCATATTTCGCAGATCACCATCTTTTTAGTCGGAGTGCACACTTGCAATCGCAGGATGGCTTTCCGACATTCGACGACTACGATCTTGACTTTCAGAGCCAAACCATCAAGGTCGCCGTAGTGAGGGAATCAGCGGAGATAAGCGCGGGTGGCAAGACATTTGGACCCTTTCGAGCTGGACAGGAGGTGGAGGTACCTCGCTGGGTCGCTGAGGAGCTGGTGAAGTCAGGAATAGCGAAGTGGAGAGATGAAGATAGACTTGACTTGGCGACTCTTTCAAAGATGCACTGGCGTGAGACTATACCAACTGCGCGTCAGATTCCTGCTGTCGGAGAGCACTTCTACCAGATGTTGAGATCTCTGCTTGTCGAACTCAAGGCAGATAGCCGGTCTGATCCTGCAAAGGGAAGGGACTTCGAAAAAGCAGTTCATCTATCAAAGGATATTGTGAACTGCAGAATACGTAAGATTGTCTCACTTGCGGCTGCTCCGGCGCAGACTGAAGATTTACTCTCAAACTTGGCAAACGAAGAGAGAGGTCTATACCTTACATTGAGCAGGATTATTACTGAGTGGAGAAAGAAGACAGAGTGCCCAGAGGTGGAGACATGACAACTGAAGCAGGACCAGACGAAAGGTTTCAAGATTTCCTCAGGACTTTTCAAACTCCGACAGGAGAGAATAGGTATAGAAGAAAACTAGCTCAGATGGCCATTACTGCCGCTAAGTCTCTCGTAGTCGATTTCGAAGATCTACTTACCTTCGATTCGCCTCTAGCGAAAGACCTTGTCGAGAAGCCGGATGAGTATCTCATCTACGCCAACAAAGCTGTTTGGGCACAGATGAAGATAGAGGACCCCGAGTATGCGGAGCAGACCAAAGCGTTCTTTGCTCGATTCCGAAAATTTCCAGACAAGACTCAGATGAGAAGGCTTGGATCAGCTCTGATGAGTAGAATGGTCGTTGTTGATGGGATAGTAGTAAGATCCACTCCCGTCAAGCCATTGGTGACTAGAGCTGCGTTCAAATGTAGAAGATGCGGCAACATGACGGTGGTAGAGCAGGCAGGCTTTGTGGTCAGAGGGGTAGGAATCTGTCCAAACTGCAGAAGCGCCAAAGCATCCTTTGAGTTTGTCGCTGACAAGTCGTCGTTCGTTGACTTCCAAGAGGTGAGGATTCAAGAACGGCCGGAGGATCTGCCGCCAGGACAACTTCCAAGATCGATAGATGTGAGACTTCTGGAGGATCTGGTTGATGTCGCCAGACCAGGTGATAGGGCGTCAATCACTGGGGTGGTGCGAGCTCAGCAGGAGGTCCTTAGCCGCCGTGCAAGACTCAGAACCTTCGACATGTACCTTGACGCGAACTACCTTGACGTAACAGGAAAGGAAGCAGAAGTAGTGGAGATTACGGCCGAAGAGGAGAAGGCGATCAAAGAACTGGCAGGCGATCCTTGGATACATCAGAAGCTACTCAGATCATTGGCACCATCGATCTATGGCTACGATAACATAAAGGAAGCGATACTCTACCTCCTCTTCGGCGGCGTCCCGAAACACCTTCCCGACGGAATCACGATCCGAGGAGATCCAAACGTGCTCTTGGTGGGTGATCCTGGTACGGCGAAGAGTCAGATGCTGCAATACGTTGCCCGGATTGCTCCGCGTGGGCTCTATACAAGCGGTCGGGGTACAACCGCGGCTGGGCTCACTGCGGCGGTGCTCAGAGAGAGGACGGGCGGTATGGTTCTTGAGGCAGGTGCTTTGGTTCTCGCTGACAAGGGTGTCGCCGCGATAGATGAGATCGATAAGATGAGACCTGACGATCGTGTGGCGATCCATGAGGCGATGGAGCAGCACACCGTTAGCGTAGCCAAGGGTGGCATTGTGGCGACATTGAATGCTAGGGCCTCGGTTTTAGCTGCGGCAAATCCTGCGTTGGGACGCTATGATCCATACAGGAACATCACGGAGAACATCAACTTGCCAGTGACGATTCTATCCCGGTTTGACCTGCTATTCGTCATGAAGGATATTCCTGAAGCTGACTTGGATTCGAAGATGTCTGACCACATCTTGACCTTACACAGGACAAGGTCGACCCCCGAGGAGTCTCCTATTCCGCCTGAACTGTTCAGGAAGTACATTAGCTACTCCAAGAGGATCGAACCGTTGATGAGCGAGGAGGCGGCCGCTGAGCTCAGAGATTTCTATCTGAAGATGAGGTCGTCATCTTCTGGAGCTGAGTCGCCCATCGCTATAACGCCGAGACAGCTGGAGGCCTTGGTCAGACTGTCTGAGGCTAGGGCGCGAGCGTTTCTTAAGCCGAAGGTCAGCGTGGAAGACACGAGGGCTGCGATTAGACTCATGACGGTTTCGCTGCAGGATGTGGGAATTGACACAACCACTGGTAAGGTGGACATTGACGTGATCATGACTGGTAAGCCGAAGAGCGTCAGGGACAAGATGGCGTTTATCATGGATTGCATTGCACAGATGGAGAAGGAGACAGGCATGGTTGAAGAGAAAGCTCTGTATGAAACGATCTTGAAGAAGATCGATGTCTCCGAGGAAGAGGCTAGAAGGATCGTCGGGCAATTGATAAGGGAAGGGGTGTTGTATTCTCCCAAGTCAGGTGTTATCAGAAGGACCTCTGCGTAGCTAAGGAAGAACTCTGATTGCGGATCGATGAGCTTGAAGTCCCATCTCAGGTAAAGGAGATTCTGAAGAAAGAGGGTTACGACGTTCTATACCCTCCGCAAGAGGATGCTATTCGTGCCGACGTACTGAAGGGGAAGAATCTTGTTCTTGCCAGTCCGACGGCGAGCGGCAAGACCTTGATAGCCGAACTCTGCATTCTGAAGAGCGTTCTGGAGAAGGGAGGTAAGGCGCTCTACCTTACGCCTCTCAGAGCGCTCGCCAGTGAGAAGTATGACGAGTTTCAGAAGTATGCGAACGTTGTTAAAGGCTCTGGAGAGAAACTCAAGATTCTCTTGACCACAGGCGACTATGATAGTAGTGACCCTTGGATTGAGAGGTATGACATAATAATCTCAACGAACGAGAAGGTGGATAGCCTTCTGAGGCACCGTGCCCGCTGGGTCACAGACCTGTGCATCGTAATCGCTGACGAGGTGCATCTTCTGACAGAACCGGATAGGGGGCCGACTCTTGAAGTTGTTCTGACTAGGCTGAAGCAGATCAGTCCGAAGGCCCAGTTTCTTGTCCTAAGCGCTACGGTAAGAAACGCTGAGGAGGTTGCCGAGTGGATAGACGCTGCGCCGATAACGACTGAGTGGCGTCCTGTCCCTCTCAAGGAAGGTGTATACCTGCAAGGCGTGATCCAATTTCGGGACGGTTCATCGGGAAAGGTGCCTGAGATTACTGGGAATTCGACTCTGGACATTGCCTTGGATGTTGTCAACAATGGAGCGCAGTCGCTCATATTTGCTGAAACGCGGAGGATCGCCGTTGAGACTGGGAAGAAGGCTGCACAGACGCTTAGACGAATTCTCAGGGCGCCAGAGACGAGGTCTTTGAAGGGCATCGCCGAGGAGATCTTGACAAGAGGAGAGAAGACCAGGCTTAGTGAGATGCTAGCTGATCAGGTTGCGTGTGGAGCTGCGTTCCATCATGCCGGCCTTGCCGGTGTGCATCGCCGCATCGTTGAAGACTCGTTCAGGAAGGGACGTATCAAGATCCTGGCTGCGACTCCAACATTGGCGGCGGGAGTCAACTTGCCGGCCCGAACCGTTGTGATAAGTAGCTATGAGCGCTATGAGCCGGGGTACGGTCGGTATCCTATTTCCGTGCTTGAGTACAAGCAGTTCTGTGGACGAGCAGGTAGGCCAAAATACGACAAATTCGGCGAGGCCATTCTCATTGCGAAGAATGAAGATGAAAGAGAGTATCTGATGGAGAACTATGTGCTTGCGAAGCCGGAGAAGCTTTGGTCAAAGCTTGGAGTCGAGAAAGTTCTCCGCCCACACGTACTATCAACGGTCGCCGCGGGCTTCGCGCGTTCGGAGTCTGGCCTTCACGAGTTCTTCGCGAGGACGTTCTATGCGCATCAATATGATCCCCGGGCGATTCGCGGGAAGATTGGGGAGATACTTCAGTTCCTGTACAAGGAGAAGATGATTGAAGTTGAAGGCGACAAGATGTACGCTACCGAATTCGGCAGGAGAGTCTCTGAACTCTACATCGACCCAGTATCGGCCGTCATGATAAGGGATGGATTGTACCGCAGAGCTCGGAACGTCACTGAGCTTTCCTTTCTCCATCTCATAGCTCATACACCGGACATTACACCGAAGGTGTATCCTCGACGAAGAGAGAGCGAGCTGCTTGAAGTGTTGGCGAATAAGCATTCGGAGGAGTTCATGATTGATGTGCCAGACATGTGGGGTGACCAAGTATCCTACGAGGAGTTTCTCGCCGAGTTGAAATGTGCCTCAGTGCTTCTTGACTGGATAGATGAGGCTACTGAGGAGCGCATATTGGAGGCGCATAAGGTCGAGCCTGGCGATCTTCTTCGATTGCTTGAGACTGCGGATTGGCTGTTGTACTCTTCGCATGAGTTGGCGAGGTTGTTTGAACACAAGGACTTGCTGAAGCTCCTGTCAGTTCTTAGAAGAAGGGTTCAGAGCGGAGTTAGGACTGAGCTGGTTCCATTGGTTTCGCTTGAGGGGATAGGTAGAGTAAGGGCAAGAATGCTGTACAGCGCTGGTATGAAGACCATCGAGGACCTGAAACGGGCAAGTGCTACAGACCTCATGAAGATTCCTTTCATTGGACCTGCCGTGGCAAAGAAGATCAAGGAGCAAGTGGGTGGCAAGATCAGAGCAGAAGAATGGGAACTTATGAAGAGCAAGCCTAGCGAGACCGAAGAACAGCGCCTGCTGTCCGAATACTAGCTGCTGGCATATGCGTTGGGTGCACTCATAGCTATAGCTGACCTAGGAAACAGACGCAACGTCTTTCACGAAGCCACTCAAATGATGCGATCTCTCACAGCGAGAGGCAACGAGTCCTTCGGCGTGGGTACACCAAACGAGGTTCTTGTATGTGACTCTCTGCCTCAGCTTTCAGATCAGCGGATCGACTCACCGGTCGTAGTGGGCTTCAATCTGAACAGGATCCTTACGAAGGACATCCCTCAACCGCTTGACAACGGCGGGTTAAGACTTGTCTTTGAAGGCAGAGTCCTCCCGACAAGTGAGATCTCAGACTGTAAGAGGGCACTTTCATGGCTCGAACAGAAGCAAGACACACGGCTACATGACTTCGTGAAGGAAGTTGACGGCTCATACGCCATGGCCATGTTGCACGAGAAACGGCTTCTTGTGGCAAGGGATCTGCTTGGTTGCAAGCCTCTGTACTGGGGAGAGGCCAACGGAATTGTGGCCTTTGCTTCTGAGCGGAAGGCGCTATGGGTACTCGGTATCGAGTCGCCGCAGACGTTTCCTCCCGGAGGCGCAGGTTCGGTAAGAGAAGGAGTCGTTTCAGTTCAAGGATCTGATGCATGGGAGCCTCCCATTGAGCGAGAGATCGATCTTGATTCAGCAGCAAGAGGACTCTCTGAACTCATTATGGAGTCGATTGGAAAACGGATGGGGGATTTGAAGAGGGTTGCAGTAGCATACTCCGGGGGCCTAGACAGCGGTGTTATCGCTTGTTGCTCGCGAGCA
>CAZFRJ010000032.1:0-6707 GCA_964521355.1 uncultured Candidatus Bathyarchaeia archaeon
CGGAGACTAGGCATGAGCAAGCTGACTTCGAGAAGAACAAGGGAATGAGCGAGGTGGAATACCTAGAGAAGATAGGTTTTCTCTTTCCGGGATTGGTGGCGGTTCACAGTGTCTGGCTTACTAGAAGGGAGTTTGAGAAGTTTGCTGAACATCGGGTCAAGGTTTCTCACTGCCCTGTGTCAAACATGAAGCTTGCGGAGGGCGGAGTCTCTCCGGTTCCTGAGATGCTGGCTCAGGGAATCACCGTATCTTTGGGAACAGATGGAGCTGCGAGCAATAACTGCCTTGATATGTTTGACACGATGAAGATTTGTGCGCTGATGCATAAGGCGCATTCTTGGGATCCAACAGTCTTGCCTGCACAAAGGGTGCTTGACCTTGCCACAATCGAAGGCGCGAAAGCTCTTGGCACCGAAGATAGAGTCGGCAGTGTTGAAGTAGGAAAGGAGGCGGATCTGATAATGCTGGATTTGAGGGCTCCGAATCTAGCGCCGATTCATGGAAGGAACACGGTGCTCTCCGATGTGGTGTATGCAGCTAACGGAATGAACGTTGACTCCACGATCGTGCAAGGCCAGCCACTTATGGTCAACAGGGAGATTCTCACATTAGACGAAGGAAAGATCATTAGAGAAGCAACTGAAGCAGCGTTAAACCTTACGCGATAGTTCAGCTTCATGTATGACCAGAAAGCCTGATGTGCCGTCCCAACGTTTGGACGTCTTCTTCAGCTCTATTCTTGAGTGAAAGAAACCTGCATCTGCAACAAAGGTTTCGTATTCTCCTCCTTCGCCGCTCAGATGCATCCCGTATTTGCTGCTCAGTTCCTTGAGTTCTGACAGGCTATCTCTATCGAGCCTTCTTCCAAGCCAGCGCTCATCAAGCCCGAGCGCGGAGACCCCTACGAAATATGTCTCAAACCCAAGAGCGATCGTCTCATTCAAGAGCAGCTCAGGATCCTTACGCCACAGAGGCGCCAAGCTGGCCAGTCCGATCTCCTCGCATATCACGTCGATCCTCCTCTTTTGGTAGTCGCTTGCAATTGCACCAGAAACTACTCTGTTAAGGCGATATTTGCTCTTCAAGTTTGCCAAAGATCGCTTCAGAGCGTCTAGCTCCTTCTCCTTCTCTGATGAAGAAGAAGGCATGATGATTGCTGGAACCCCGATGGCTTCACTTTGAAGACGAGCCCATCTGATCGCAGGGAAATGGAACATCCATGAGTCGGGACTGCGAGGTTCAATTACAAGAAGGCTTGTGACGTGCCATCCCTGATGGAGGGCATACCATGTTGCCAGGCAACTGTCCTTTCCTCCACTGAACAGTACTGTAACATTCAAGGCTCCTCACTTGACACCTGAGTGTTCGATATCTGCTATCAACGACCTTGTCTTTGTCAGCGTTCAGAGACGCTAGATTAGTCTTCCTTTGTGTTCGAATTGCTTCTCAAAGAGTGTCCTCATCCTTTCTATCGTGTCAGATCCCTCCGGGCGCTTGTCCTCTCTGATCCTCACTATTCTCGCAAACCTCAAGGCGAATCCTGACTTGTAGTGGGGGCTTCTTTGAATCTCGTTGTAGGCGACCTCGACGACAAGCTCAGGCTTCACTTGGACAGTGTATTTGTCCTCTGAGATCTTTAGCTGCTGCAGCCTTCTTGTCATCCAGTCAAATTCGTTATCGGTCAGACCTTTGAAGGTCTTTCCGACCTCTAGAAGCTCTCCTGTTGCTTCATCTCGGACTGCGAGATGATAGTTGCTCAGCCAACCGGATCTTCTTCCGTATCCCCAGTCTGCGGCTACGATTACTAGGTCAAGTCTGTCAGCGGGCTTGATCTTGAACCATTTTCTTCCTCTGACTCCGAGTATGTACGGGCTGTCTAGTGCTTTCGCCATCAGGCCCTCGTGTCCTGCATTCATGGCCTTGTGTAGAAAATCATCGATTTCATGTGGGTCACTTGTGATAATCCTTTCAGCTAGGATTCCCGGAGGACAGATCTGTGCCAGAAGTCTCCATCTCTCTTGATATTCTAGGTCTGTAAGCTGTCGTCCGTTGAGATACAGAATGTCGAACAGGTATAGCTTCAGGGGAATCCTTTGCGCTGCACGGTCCACTTCATGTGCTCTTCTGAATCGTCTCATCAGCTCTTGGAATGGTAATGGTTTCATGTCAGATCCTACTGCCACCACTTCGCCTTCAACGAGGGCTTCCTCCGCCCGTACATCTCTCTGAATGATTTCGACCACGTCTGGCAGGCTTTGGGTCACATCGGTAAGGCGTCGGCTGAAGATTCTGACCTCTCCGTTTTTCTTGTGCACCTGTATTCTTGCACCGTCGAATTTGAATTCAAATGCAGTCCCAGACTTGTGTTCCTTGATTATTTCCGAAAGGTCGTAGGACATTTCTGCCATCATGAGCCTTACAGGCCTGAAGAGATCGATCTTGACTTGTTCTAGCGTCGCCTTTCCACCTGTGAGGGCGAGTCGGGCCACTTCTCCTATGTCGCCCAGCATCATCAAGGATCTTCTGATTAGGTCGCCGCTTGAGTCACTCGCTTTCGCTATTGCGTCAAGCATCACGCCTTCAACAACGCCTATTCTCATCTCATGGTAGAGTATGCGGGCTAGGTATTCCGCTTCTAACGCGCTCGCTTCACTTAGAAGGCTTTGAACGATGCTCTCCTTGCGGCTTCTCGACCTTCTTCCCAAGGCAGCGGCTATCTCACGGAAATTCTTGTACACTCCCAAGATAGAGAGAGGGCTTCGAAGAAGAGGGACTTGCTTCTGCCGTTGCTTCTGCAGGATCCTCCACAGGGTTCGGCCGCTGACTTCAAGCACTCTCTCATCAGAATCTGGAAAGATCTTTCCCACTATCATGCGAACTGCAGGTGCAATCTCGTCTTCTCTGAGTTTCTTCAGGAAGTCACCTATCTTCGCCACTTTGTCGTTTCTCTTCGTGGTCTGCTCCAGCTCTTGGCAGAGTATGGCCAAATCCTGAAAGAGAGTTTCCTCTCGGGTCAATCGCTTTCAACCCATCTGAAGAGGTTTGGCTGGGTGTCGAGTTTCTTCATCCTTTCGACAACTGTGTCAACTCGGTTTCTTGAGAAGCCTCTTTGGCGACATAGGAAGTCGTAGAGTTCGCCCTCTCGCACCGGATGAAGAGCGGTCGAAAAACTTGACGTGACTGGCGGATTTAGGAAGATCCTCCGAATCGCTTGGTATTTCTCTGACACTTTGCTCCTGATGTCCCCCGGAAGGTTCTCAATGGATGCATATTCTCGAATAAGCTTCAATGCGGTCTTCGGCCCTATGCCTCTTATTCCCTCGTTGAAGTCCGTACCAACAAGAATTGCGACATCTATCAGCTGCTCCCGCGAAACACTCAAGTTTGCCAAGAGATCTTTGGCTTCAATAAGCTCCGGCTCTAAGCGACGAGCTATCCCCTTGCTGGGAAGGTACTCTCTTCCATGAATCGTTACATATCTAACGAGTCTAGGCGTGCCGAAGAGCAATGAATCGTAGTCTTGGCTGTTGGTTGCCCAGACATGCCCTTGTGCGGCCATGTGGGCTGCTTGGGCTTCGGCTTCACTAGGGGCCTGGACATATGGTATCCCGAGCAGGGAGAGCAACTGCTTCGCATCGCTGATCATTTCTTTGGTCAGGCGTCCTGTCATGACGGCTTTGGAGAAGGCTGTCTGCATATCCTTTCTCCTGAGCGCCTCGGCGAACTCTTTTTCGGCTCTGTCTCTGATTGCTCGCCGCTTTTCTATTTCCGGTAGCTTCAATGCGGGTGGCTCTCCGTCGAAGACGAAGACTAGTCTCATGGCATATTCGGACATCAGTCGGCTTGAGCGAAACATGAGCCCGATGAGATGGGACGTGATGTTTCCATGTGGGTCTGTAAATGGAGAGCCGTCTGGTCTGCGGGTGATTGAGAGAAACTGGTGGAGGGCATTGTTCCCGTCAACTGCAAGACTCCTGCCTGTCAGATCTTTGAGTGACAATATGTGACGATCGATGATTGGGGTAAGATTGACGCCCATATCCTCACGCCTCGCTGCTGTAGTTCAGGGTGTGTTAACACGCCCCCCGATATGCCATGTTGTGCTACATTGATGATCGTTGTCCTGCATTTGAGAATCTCTGTTGTGGCATTTTGCGGGACCATAATGCATAAAAGAGATGCGACATTGTAGCACTTAGCCTTTGAAATTCGGTCGGAGGAAGAAAATTGCCACGATACAAGACGACGGGCGAGATCATTAAGATAATCGGCAACAAGGATCAGATCCGAAAGATGTAGTCGAGAAGCTGCATCCGGAAGATATTGGCATTATCGCTCATGTCGATCACGGCAAGACCACTATGTCAGATTCTTTGCTTGCCTCTTCAGGTCTGCTTTCGCCGTCTGTAGCGGGAACCGCGCTGGCACTTGACTTCATGGAGGAAGAACAGAAGAGGCAGATGACGATAAAGGCTGCGAACGTGAGCCTTCTCCATGAGAAGAACGGCCTCTCGTATGTTATCAACTTGATAGATACGCCAGGGCATGTTGACTTTTCAGGTAAGGTGACGCGATCACTCAGAGCTATTGATGGGGCGGTCGTCGTTGTGGATGCTGTCGAGGAGGTTATGGTTCAGACTGAGACAGTTACTCGCCAAGCTCTGGAGGAGAGAGTTAGGCCGGTGCTCTATGTGAACAAGATCGATCGTTTGATCAAGGAGTTGAAGCTTACCCCCGACCAGATTCAAGAGAAGATTGCCCGCATAATAAAGGACTTCAACGGGCTCATGGACCTCTACGCGGAACCAGAATTCCGGGACAAATGGAAGGTAAGTTTCGCTACGAATACGGTTGCCATGGGCTCGGCGAAAGATCGCTGGGGATTCACGAGCGCCATCGCCCAGAACCGTGGAGTCAAGTTCTCAGATGTTCTGGACGCCTACACGCAGGACAAGGTTGAGGAGTTGAAGGAGAAGAGCCCGCTCCATGAGGCGATACTGGATATGGCAGTGGAAGCCATGTCTCCGCCGCACGTGGCCCAGAAGTATCGAATACCGAAGATATGGAAGGGAGATGTGAACTCGGAGTTCGGTAGAGCGATGGTGGAGTGTGACGACAATGGGCCAGCGATCATGTGCGTGACGAATATTGTGGTCGACCCGCAGGCCGGTGTCGTTGCTACGGGGCGGCTGTTCTCAGGCACGATCAAGGAAGGACAGATGATTCACCTTACGGGAGCCAGAGTTGAATCGAGAGTTCAGCAGGTCTGTGTGTATATGGGCCCGTACAGGGAGGTTATCGGAGAGATAACTGCGGGCAATATTCCTGCCCTGCTCGGTCTGGAGGCAGCGAGGGCTGGAGAGACCTTGGCTACGTCCAAGGATGTTGCGCCGTTTGAGGCGGTTCACTATGTCACTGAGCCGGTGGTGACGATGGCTGTTGAGCCGAAGTTCAGCCGTGATCTTCCTAGACTCGTGGATACGCTTAGGAAACTGTCGATTGAGGACCCCAACCTTGTGACGACCATTAACGAAGAGACTGGGGAATACCTAATTTCGGGCATGGGAACCCTCCACCTAGAGATTGCCACGACGCTGATCAGCAAGACTGGCTTGGAGATGGTAACCTCTCAGCCGATTGTCATCTACAGGGAGAGCATCAGGAAAGCTGCAGGACCTTTCGAGGGGAAGTCGCCTAATAGACACAACCGGATTCAGATTATGGTCGAGCCTCTACCTCAAGAGATTATTGACATGATAAAGCGAGGAGATATCGGAGGGTACATGGATCGCCATGCCTTAGCGAGGATTCTCAGGGATAAGGATTGGGAGGCAGAAGATGCAAGAGGAGTGTGGAGCGTTGATGAGAGCTGCAACATCCTTACAGATGTGACCAAAGGAGCACAGTACGTGCAAGAAGCCAAGGACACGATCATCTCTGGATATGAGTGGTCTATCAAGGAGGGACCACTGGCGTACGAGCAGATCAGAGGCCTTAAGGTCAAAATCGTGGACATCTCGTTGCATGAGGATCCGGTGCACCGAGGACCAGCACAGATAATGCCCATGACCCGTAGATCATTCTTCGCAGCGTTCCTGTCGGCAGACCCGTGTCTGCTGGAGCCGGTTCAGAAGATTACGGCGAAGATCCCACCGGACCTGCTTGGAGCGGTCACGAGCGTCATCTCACAGAAAAGGGGGAGAGTGATCTCGGTCGATCAGAGGGGGCATCTCGTGTACGTAGTCGGGGAGATGCCTACGGCGGAGACATTCGACCTCTCAGAGGTTCTGCGAAGCGCCACGGCAGGCCGCGCGTTCTGGGGTTTGGAGTTCTCGCATTGGTCGCCGGTGCCTGCGTCACTGGTCGGACAGGTCATCCAAGACATAAGGAAGAGGAAGGGGCTTCCGCTCGAGCCCTCTAAGATCGAAGACTTCATTGACAGGGCGTAGCAGCCACTGATCGCGACAGACTCCTTCTTAGAGCTCTCTGGGCTGTTGCACAATCCCCAAGGTTTCATGTGTCAAGTAGCCGTCAAGTCAACGAGGCAAACAGACTTATGGTTGATTCACCGGTATTCTTTTGCGGCGGCCGTAGTCTAGCCTGGTCTAAGACGTCGGCCCCCCAAGAGCAAGGCGCTCAGGAATAGCCGGCGACCCGGGTTCGAATCCCGGCGGCCGCACCACTTCCAAGTAGTAACAGGATTTCTT
>CAZFRJ010000033.1:0-6010 GCA_964521355.1 uncultured Candidatus Bathyarchaeia archaeon
GGAAGGTGACAGACATCCCTATCGACATCCATGTGTACCTTTTCGACTCGTGGGGAGGGTTCAACCGGTTCTATGAATGCCCTGAATTCGCGAGGATAGCTGCTCCGTGTTACTTCAAGATAGAGCCGGGGGCCAGCATAGGCTCCCTATACCGGCCGTGGGTGAACCCAGAATCCCTCGCTTTCTTCGGACGAGAAAAGGTCAGACAGGCCGGGATCATAAGAGAACTCGTCGAAAAGAACTATCCCGAAGCCAAGCTGTCTGGTAGAGGCCCCAGTGACCTCGCCGTTCCGAAACCATAGCCTCAAAGAGAACCTGTACGATTCTCTCGATCGTGCAAGCGGACCAGTCATAGAAATGGTTATCGAACGAAGATCTGACGGCGTGTGGCTGTCGTCAAAATCAAGCAGTCTAATCCTTATACGTCTAGCGAGGGTGCTCTTTATCAGCCCGGGGATGTCGCAGCCCGGTGGAGGAGACCTAGGCTCCGCCGAGTGTAGCGGACAGCACGTGTCTCGCCCGTACAAGCATGAAATGAACCCTTGAATTGCGGGCTTTGGATCCTGCGAGAGGAGAAGAGACCCGCCGACGGGAGTTCGAATCTCCCCCGGGCTACCACTATGAGCCAAAGAATAGACGACTATGCGTTTGTCGCCTCCAGAGTGCTGCGGCAGCAGATCTTGATCCTACCTAGGCGGATTTTCAGGATTCAGATAGTTGTGGGGACTCATTAGATGGTAGGGGGCTGTTGGTACAGGTGTACCCACATGGGGCTGCTCTGCACCTCGATTTCTCGCCAAGCCTTCTCGCTTAGGTGGATGTTAGACACCTCACGTGTGCCTCCGGTTAGAGACACATGCCCCACAATGCTTGCAGTGTTTGACATCAGTCGCCCCTAAGCACAATCCAGATCCTAACGAACATCAGCCGCTGCCAGCGACAGGGCTCAAAGTTTCTTATATTGACCGAGTCGATAGTTCAGGCAGTTTGCCAAGGTGAGTTGAATGAAGGTTTTCATATCCGTAGATTTGGAAGGAATCTCGGGAGTGGTTCACGACGAGCACACTATGCGCAACGGCAGGGAGCATGACAGAGCTAGGAAACTGATGACCGGGGAGGCGAACGCCGCCATTTCCGGCGCTTTCGAAGCGGGAGCAACTGAAGTAGTCGTAAACGACTCACATGGAACTATGAGGAACCTGATTCCGGAGGAGCTTCACCAAGATGCTAAGCTGATCACCGGCTCAACAAAGCCTCTCAGCATGATGCAGGGCATAGATCGAGGCTTCGACGCGGCCTTCTTGGTTGGATATCACGCAAGGAGAGGCACTCTACACGGAGTCCTTGACCACACATACTCTGGCGCTACGGTCAGTGGATTCATGATCAACGGCAAGGATTTCGGAGAGACCGGTATGAACGCCCTCATCGCAGGCAGCTTCGATGTCCCAGTAGTCCTCGTTACCGGAGATTCTGCAGTGACAAGTGAAGCGAAGAACCTTCTAGGCAATGTGGAAACAGTCACAGTCAAGGAAGCTGTGAGTAGGTGGTCTGCGAAATGTTTGCATCCAAACAAGGCGAGGGAAGCGATTAGGCAGGGAGCAATATCTGCCTTGAAGAGGCGCAGCGAAATGCATCCGTTCAAGCTCCAGCCTCCTTACGAGATGCGCTTAGAGCTGATGAATGTTGGCATGGCGGATGTCGCGGAACTGATTCCTGATGTGAAAAGAATCGCTCCTAGAATCTTGACTTACAGTTCTGACGACTTCCTTAAGGTGCACAAGGCCTTTCGGGCAGTAGTCACTCTTGCGCTCTCAACGATAGAAAGATGACAACTTGTCCAATGCATATGCCTTAGTCCCGTGATCCACTAGAGTCCTAGCCAACCTTCAGATTGAAGGGTTTCCCCTCATTCAGAATCTTCTCAGGGATCTTTCCCTTCCATTTCCTGAGGAATCCCACATCCTCCTCCTTCTCCCTAAGTTCATCAGGCAGCATATGTGGGATCTCCTCAATTATCGGATAGAACCTGTTGCATTTGGGACACACGAGAAGGCCCTCAACAATTTCGTCCTTTTCATCGAAGACATGGAGTTCTAGAGGATGATGCTTATCGATAGGGCATGCAAGGATGTCCATCAATCTTCTCTTCATCGCAGCAAATCCCACTCATACATTTGCTCGTGACGATATACCATTTTCCCTTGTGCCTACCTCGTCCACAAGCCCCGACCCACTCCCCGGTACGCTACTCTAGTCTTCTCTGCCTGCACTGGGTCTATCAGGTGAGTGCAATCTACTATTACGGGCGATCGGCTCATCGCCGCAGCTAGGTCTCTAGCGTCAAGTCTCTTGAACTCGTCGTGAGCCACAGCTACTATCACGCAGTCGGCCTTCTCAACAGCCTTCTTCAAGGTAGGTTCAGCCACATGTCCAAGCTTACTTATCTCATCGCAAGAGAACTTGGGATCATATACGGTCACGCGAGCCCCCCTCTTCTTCAGCAGGGAGATCAGCTCAATAGCAGGCGAGAATCGAATCTCCTTGACGTTCGGTCTATACGATATGCCGAGAACAGTCACTCTGGCTCTCCTCAGAGGCTTGCCAGACGATCTCAAACCATTCGCAGCCAAGCCCAAGACATGTCTAGGCATCTCATCATTCATCGATCTTGATGTCTTCACAATTCTCAATCTGACGCCCTGAGACTTCGCCTCATCCATCAGCATGTAAGGGTAAATCGGCAAACAATGACCACCAACACCGATACCTGGAACGTGAAGATGAGAGTAAGGCTGAGAGTTTGCTGCTGCCATCGCCTCCATGTAGTCTATCCCTGCATTCTCGCAGAAGAGAGCAAACTCACTCGCCAAGCCAATATTCACGTCCCTGTAGATCACCTCAAAGAGTTTCGCTGCCTCTGCCGTCTTGATGTCGCGGACTCGAATTAATTCGCCTTCCGTCGCAGTCGAAAGGATTGCGCAAGCAGCGTCGAGGCTCTTCTTGTTGACGGCGCCTACAACTCTGTTGTAGCTCCGAAGATCTGCCAACGCTTTACCAGCCATGGCTCTTATCGGGCTATATGCCAACGCAAAATCCTCCCCCGCCCTCAGTCCGGAGTGCTTCTCCAGAATGGTCTTGACGATTCTTTCAGTTACGCCAGGTCCGCAAGTGCTCTCAAGGACAACCAAGGACCCTTTACGTATGCCCTTGCTAATTTCTTTGCATGCGTTCTCGACGGCCGAGTAGTCAGGTCTCTTTGATTGGTCTATCAGTGTTGGAACGACTATGATTATGACATCGCTCTGAGAAGAGGCCTCCTCGACACTCGTTGTTGCCCTGAACTTTCCTGTTCGCATATGTTTCCTTAAGAGTCGTTCAACACCTGGTTCTTCGAGATGTGAGATCCCTTGATTAAGTCTCTCCACTACGCGATGGTTTACGTCCGCTCCAATGACCTTGGCTCCAGCTTCGGCTAGTAGGCATGCCGTTGGAAGCCCCATCCAACCTAATCCAATGACAGAAACGGTGACATTGCCTTTTGCAGCTTGCCTCTTCAAATCGTCTGGAGATGATCTTAAGGTGTCAATCAACGGCAGGCCACCACACAGAAGTGCCTTTTACTACATTTATTGCTTTAGTCAGCATATTGGACTTCGCATGCATATCCTTCATACTTGAGCCACAGCTTGAAGAAGTTTGATAACTGAACCATGCGTAACTAACTCATCAGGACTGGAGTCGCACACATTGAGGATCTGGGTCGACATACTGACGCCAAAGCAAGTAAACTTCTTTGCGCCCCTTCTGAAGCGACTGCGGCGACAAGGCACAAGAGTACTAGTGACTACTCGGGAGTATCGTGAAGTCAATCAGCTTCTGAAGATGCGTAAGATCTCTGCGCTCAAGGTCGGAAGGCATGGCGGCGCTCCCTTGAAAGCCAAACTGATCTCAAGCGCGAAGAGGATCACGCGACTCGCCAGCTTCCTATCCTCTCATGGTTGCGAAAGCGCCATCTCGTTCTCCTCTCCTGAAGCAGCTCGCGTTGCCTACGGCTTGGCTATTCCTCACTACTGCGTTAGCGATTCTCCTCACGCAGAAGCAGTTTCTCGACTCACGATTCCGCTTTCAAAGATGCTATTCACACCAAAAGCCATACCGTTGGACGCATGGAGGAACTATGGCATAGACGAATCACGCATCGTTCGCTATGATGCGCTTGACCCTGCCGCATGGCTGAAGGACTTTGAACCTGATCCAAACATCCTCGACGAGCTCGGACTGGATCGTTCCAGACCTATTGTCACCATAAGGCCTGAGGAAAGCCAAGCTTCGTACTTGATCAGCCAAGGTTTTCGCAGCCCTCTCTCAATGTCTTTGGCTCAAGCCCTGGTTCGAGAAACGTCTCAGATCCAAGTCGTCATGATACCAAGATATGACCTGACCACCTTCGCTAGAAAGCTGGTAGGAGGATCGGTCGTTGTTCCCGGTTCGGCAATAGACGCCACTAGCCTGCTCCATTACTCCAATCTCTTTCTGGGAGGAGGAGGTACCATGACAGCGGAGGCGGCGCTCCTAGGGGTACCTTCGATTTCCTTCTATCCGGGCCCTCCAACATACGTCGAGAGTTACTTGATGAGGCTAGGTTTGGTTGCTAGAATAGGAAGTGTCCGAGCCATTGTGCGACATGCCATTCGCATTCTGGATGATCCTAGCTACGAGAAGGCATCGAGAGCCAAATCCAAAAGCATCATATCGAAGATGGAGGACCCCATTGCAGTCATTGAGAAGTATCTCAAGTAGACTCAGTCGTGCTTTTTCAGTTTTCTCCAGAGATAGACATTGGCAAGCTTCCACCATGTCAACAGCCAAGTCACACCAACCACAGCACTCAGAATGACCCTCGACACACTGACAATCGTTGGTGTGAGCGCATTCTGCCATGGCAACGAGATCTCAAAGATCACCCTGAAGACGATGAAGAGACCGAACACGATCGACAGCCAGACGAAGAAGATCAGCGCAATAAGAGAGGCGAGCCTACTCGACATCAGTATCATGGCCTCATTAAGAGCAATGTCAGTAGGCCCAGTAACGAGCTAGCAATGGTCATAGCAATCATGATGTTGACTATCTCGCTTTCACGCAGAGCACCTTCAGCTAAGATAAGCCTTGAAAGCGTAATGGGGGCTTTGCCATCTTCCGTTGCCTGAATTCTTCCGTCTTCAAGAAGCCTAGTCGGCCTGTGAGGCATCTCACGTCTTTCACGTAGGCCTCCCACACTGGACAGTAGGTAGAAGGCGTTCGTGATATGCGGAATCATCGCGATCAACATCGGCACCTCTATCCTTCCCATGACCACAAGGGCACCGATCGCTGCGCCCACGGACAAGTCGCCTGCGTTACCTGAGAAAACTTTCGCAGGGTATTTGTTGTACCAGTGAAACGCCAAGAGCGATCCCAAAAGAGCAGACGGTAGAATCATTTCAGTGGAGCGTCCTAACAATAGAAGATAGACGATCATTGCTAGTGATAGCACGCTGCAGGTTCCACTCATCGCCCCGTTGAAGGGGTTCATCATGTTTATTGCGTTCGCAAGAACTGCTATCGCCACTATCACGAGAATTGGATAGATGATCGTAAGTCTCGTTGTTCCTAGAAACGGTATGGCCATGTACGGGCTGTAAGTTCCAAGAAGTACAATCGGAACTGCAGCAAGAGTTGTCAACGCCGGCTTCATTCGTGAGCTCAGAGGACCCAAATCATCGGCTATGCCCACGGCTGCGGCTATGCTGATGCACAGCACGAAGGCAACAATGGGCCGTGCCTCCACCTGAAGAGCTACCGTTGCTATGATGGCTGATGAGATCAGGCCTACCGTAACCGCCAGTCCACACATCTCAGGAATCTTGGGCTTGTCCACCTTATGGACATCCGGTCCCATCACGCCCAGTTTCTTGTTCACCCTCGCAAGCAAAGGTGTCACCAGAAAAGTCACTAAGAAACTCAC
>CAZFRJ010000034.1:0-5945 GCA_964521355.1 uncultured Candidatus Bathyarchaeia archaeon
TGACTTCCGCGCAGCTCTACGAGGCGACTCGCTTAGGCGTCTTGATTCCATGGAGAAAGACAAACGCGGAAGAGCTGAAGACAGCTAGCGAACTTCTCGTCGCTGATCGTGGAGGATTCTACTATGAACCCGTGGTGGGCTTACATGAATCGGTCGGCGAACTCGACTTCACCTCACTCTACCCTATGATCATGCTCACCAAGAATCTCAGCGGCGAAACGGTTCGCTGCAAATGCTGCCCAGACTCGAAGAACCGCGTCCCTGAACTGGGCTACAACATCTGCGAGAAACGGATAGGAATTGTTCCACGAAGCCTCAAACTCCTACTCGAAAAGAGACAGCGATACAAGGAGTTGAGACAGACTACAACTGATCCTGAACTACGCAGAATCTATGAAATGCGTCAAGCTGCGTTGAAGTGGATACTGGTTTGCGCATTCGGCTACTTAGGATTCAAGAACGCCCGCTTCGGCCGGATTGACGCGCACATAGCCACGTGCGCCTTCGCTAGGCAGATACTGAAAGAAACCGTTCATTTGGCAGAGTCCAGAGGGTTCAGGCTGATACATGGCATAGTGGACTCATTATGGCTGAAGAAGGAAGACGCAACGGAAGAGGACTATCTGAAGCTTCGAGCCGAAATCGAGGAGGCGACAAGGCTCCCTGTATCATTCGAGGGGATCTACCGCTGGATAATCTTCCTACCCTCTAAAACGCATCGGAACGTTCCAGTTCTCAACCGGTACTACGGTGTCTTCAGAAACGGAAAGATCAAGGACCGAGGCATAGCCACGAGGAGGCGCGATACGCCCCCAATCATCGACCGGTGCATACGGGAAATGATCCGTGTCCTAGCCGAAGCCAAGAACTCCGAGGAATTCTATGCAAGGCTACCATCCGCTTACAAGGTCGTTGAGAGATACATTCAACTCTTGAGGTCCGGAATCGTATCCTCCGAGGAGCTAACTATTCGAAAACACCTCTCCCAAGATCCAGACGAGTATAGGCATAAGGTGCTCCAAGCAGTTGCAGCCCACCAGCTAGCAAAGGAAGGCGTTAAACCAAATGCAGGCGAAACCGTCAGCTACATCATAACCAACAACGGAAGCAAGCTTCCAAGCGGACGAGTTCTAGCCTTCGAACTTTGCGAAAACCATCACAGCTATGACGCTGAAGCCTACGTCAACCTACTTCTATCTGCCGTCGAAACGATGCTCATGCCCCTCCAGCTCAACAAGACGAACGCTCAGACTCTTCTCTAGGCCGCTTTCTTAATCGCGTCAGCGTGATGGTGAACATAAGCTCTAATGCCGCTCAACGACATCGTCCCAGCCCTAACCAAGAGGTTGTTAAACCACTTCACATCAAATCTGTGCCCTAGCCCCATCCGGATCTCGTCCCTCAGCCTCTCCAGAGCAACCTTACCGAAGAGGTAGGTTGACTTGTAGCCCGGCATGACAAGGGTTCCATTAACCTCGTTCGTCGCCCTCACGCCCACGGTCTTCTCGTAGAAGTCAACTGCCTGATCGTACGTCATTTCACCAGTGTTCAATCCCACATCTGCAATGATCCTTACAGCGCGTCTGATCACACTCATGCAGAGTTGCATCATCTCGACAGAGTTGAACCTGTCCTTCAGAAACTCTTCAGCAAGCATCGCCCAGCCCTCGGAAACAGGCACCCTAATCTGCGTCCTTATCTTGAAAGGCATCGGCGCATGCTGTCCAATGTTTATGGCATGCACATGGTGGCCAGCGTAGCACTCATGTGCCAAGAGAGCTCGAGACGGAGGCGGCATGGCCCCCTTAACACCAGCGGTTCTTGGAGTAACGTGAAGCTTCGATGTGACCCGTCCTCCATACATGTCGTCTGAGCTACATGATGCACCAGTGGCAAACATCCTACGCCATTCAGGTGTCGCCAAGGTCTCAACAGCTTCCCCGGCAGGCAGATCGACAACATCTATCGCCTTCAGCCCCTGCCTCACTTCTTCCAACAGCTTCCTATGATCGTCAACGATCTCTTCTTCGGTGGCCGGATCGTATGTCTTAATCTTCTCCCAGACAGGCTTCCAATCCGATGCTTTCGGATCGATTTCTCTTGCGCACTCTAGCAGCCTTTTCGACCACAACTCCAGCTGTTCCTCGCCTATCTTCTTCAGATCCTCCACCGAGACGTCGAGTGACCACAGTCCCTGCAGCATCCTTTCATACTGATGCCTTTCAGGCGCGATCTGGTCAGGCGCACCTGCAACCTTGGACTCAAGATACTTCAGATATTGGGAAAGAGCAGCAGTTGCCTGAGTCGAAGCCTCGACAAGCTGTTCGCTTTCCCTAGCTGTCTTGAAGGAGGACGGTACACCTTTCAGAAACTCTGCAACAGCCTTACCTAGTTCCATCGCCAACCTGATGTGGAGCTTAGACAACCTCTGGCTCTGCATCATACACGCTTGGAACAGAGGCTGCGAATGCTTGAGTTTCGAAATCAATAGCCTTACCCGCTCAGGCTCTCCCATGAATGGATAGTCGAGAAGGTTCTGAACGGCTCCAGCCAAAGTCTCGATCGGGTAGATCGGGTCAACTGATTCCCACTCCACCTCGATCCTAGTAGAGCGGATCATCCTACGCGTCTCGTCAATCTTCAATCGGTCATACCATAAGAGTTCGCTCCCTTCAAGCCTCTGAAGCGACGTCTCTATGAAGTCGAAATCTTTGAAGAGCTTTCGGATATTCGCCGGAGTCGGGATGAACAGGTGATCGTTGTATCTATGAAGTCCGACCGGGCTTCTCAGATACGCCATCACATCAACGAATCGTTCAATCGTGTCCTTCAACACTGACAAGGTGGCTCACCGACATTGGATAGGCGCTCAGCTTTAGAGATTTTTGGTCGGTTCGACACGATCGACTGACAGAAGGAAACGGCTCTCATGGCACCACTGAATTCAAGCGCCTGAGCAGATCTTCTCAAGAAGGCATCTTGATTCATGACCATGGCATCAGTCAAGTGAGGCTTCCCCTTGCTCAGGGGTGCCCTAGGGACCGTAGATATGCTGATATACGTTGAGCAGCCTGTCCAAGACAGGAAGCGTCTCTTATGCCTGTTCAAGGAGTGTTAGGGCATGCCTCTCTCAGCTATTGAGTTACTTGAGTACGATCACTTTGTCTTCCGGAAATTCCTGGAGAAGATCAAGACTCTTCCATGGCAGGATGTCACGCGGAATCGGGAGATCAGCTGGAACTCTATTCGAAACGTTCTCCTGCACATAGCTGAATGCGAAGACTGGTGGCTTCATCACTACATAGCCGGAAAGGCAAAAGACTGGAAGGCCTGGCAATTTGACCAATACGACCATTTCGACCTCATGGAGAAGAAGATTCTGGAAGTTCAGGACGAGACAAGGAGGCTTGTGCGATCTATGGGAGGATCTGAACTCATGGCCAAACTAGAAGCGAGAAGCAGGATCTCAGGTACAGTCGTAAGTTGCACTGTTGAAGATCTGATCTTCCATGTGGGCACGGAGGAACTTTATCACCTAGGAGAAATCATAGGGGTTCTCTGGCAGGACGGAATCGAGCCCCCTCCGGTAGGCTACGTCTTCAGCTATCTGAAGGACCGAAGGTAGCACAGGTTACCGAGACAGAGACAGTGCGTTCGTGGAGGAGGCTGTCCACGTACTTCGAACTGGATATACTAGGGCTTGGGCCGGCCATCATCAGTCATCAAGTGAAATGGCGCAGCGAATCTCAGTTTGGAAATTACCTGTGAAATGAGAGAAAGTTACTTGGGGTAACATTTATAAGCCGCAGCTGTTACCTAAGGTAACGCAAAGACTGTTTGAACCCCAAAAGAGAGGTGAAAAGCAAATTGTCGCGTGATGAAGATCTGCCGGATTGGTTCAGGAGAAGGTGGCGCTTTCCATTCTTTGACGATCGGTTCTTCGAGGACATAGACAAGATGATGGAAGACATGTTCAAGGAAATGTCGAGTTTCGGGCCAAAAGACCTTGTCAGAGAAAGAAAGCTTCCAGACGGAAGTACCGTTAGAGAGATGGGGCCATTCGTCTACGGCTACTCCATGACCGTTGGCCCAGACGGAAAGCCTGTCATCCGAGAGTTCGGGAACGTAAAGCCATCTCTAAAGCGAACGCCATTCGGCGTAGCAAAGCCGAAGTTGGAGGTCAAGGAAGAGCGCGAACCTCTGGTTGACACAATAGTCAACGAAGAGACGGTCAAGGTTGTTGCAGAACTTCCTGGAGTAGAAAGATCAGACATCAACCTGCAAGGAACTGAAAACTCACTGACAATCTCAGTGAACACTCCAAGCCGCAAGTACCACAAAGAGCTAGAGCTTCCAGCAGAGGTTGACCCGGATACCTCAAAGGCCTCGTACAAGAACGGCGTCCTTGAAGTGGTTCTGTCCAGAACCAAGCCCAAGAGGAAAGGAAGAGAGATCAAAATCCAATAAGATCCCTACTTCCTCCTTATTCTTCTCCCTCCTTCGAAGCAGACCGGCTTGCAGACCACACACTGTATCCGTAAACCATACGTATCTTCATAAACAGACATTCCACGTTTCTAGTCACCGAGTGGGTCGGATGGAAGAAGTCGAACTCGTGTTTCTGGGAACCGGAGGGGCCCGGTTCTCGACCATTACACAGAAGCGGCATACTGGAGGAATCAGGATCGTCAGACCGCTCAATCTTCAACTCGACCCGGGGCCCGGCGCCATAGTCTACTCAAACATGCTTGGGCTTGACCCGTCGAAAGTGGAAGCTGTGGCAGTCTCTCACTGCCATCCGGACCATTATTCAGATGCACAGGTCTTTGTAGAAGCCATGAGCCAAGGAGGCACAAAGCAAAGAGGGATCTTCATCGGCCCGAAGAGCGTCGTACGGGGGACCGAAGACTTCGATCCCTGCCTTACGAAGTACCACAGAAAACTGATCAGCCAACTCGTGGAAGTGCAGCCAGGAACCGAGATGCGAATCAGAGACACCAAGATATCTGCAACACGCGCCTATCACAGTGACCCCGACTCGATCGGATTTCGATTCTCATTTGGAACAGGAGAAATCGGGTACACCTCGGACACGGAATACCGCTCTGACATCCCTGAGCAGTATTCAGAGGTGAGGCTACTAATCCTGTGCGTACTGAGGCCTCATGGCAGCCCGTGGCGCGGCCACCTATGCACGGATGATGCAGTCCAGATCGTCGAGAAGGCCCGGCCGGAAATGTGTATCCTTACACACTTTGGGATGAGGATGATAGCAGCTGATCCGGCCAGTGAGGCGCGAAGAATAGAGAATGAGACTAGGGTCAGGACCGTTGCTGCCGAGGACAATATGCGCCTGTACATGGGCAAGGACTTGACAGTTGATCGCGCCCTCGTGCAAACATAGCAAACGCTTTATACTCAGAATCCATCCTTCACGATCGAAAGGTGCTGGAGAGTGTATCTCCGCCAAGTAGGATAGGCTGTATCTCTCATATCTCGATGCCTAGAAGAACAGCGAACACCGCTTTCCGTCGGTCATTATTGCAGAGGGCTTCTGGCGGCAATGGTAGACTCCATTATCTCTGCGAATGGCGCAACAGATATTCAGTAGATAGACATTCTACCGTGGACGACTACACCCACCGAACCGGTGATATGGATGACTGAGCCGAGACTCAAAGAGAAGCGATGGAACAGAAATATGGAGGCAACGATTGCACAGAAGTGGACAAGTGAAGGCCTCTACGGGTTTCACCTCAGAACGCGAAAGAAGATGTTCAGCATTGACACTCCTCCTCCGTATCCAAGCGGGAGACCGTGGTCAGTCGGAGCCGCAGCCCACTACTCACAGATTGACATGATTGCCCGAACGGCAAGGATGCAAGGACATGAGGTCTACTTCCCAATAGGTATAGACAGGAATGGGCTCCCTGTTGAACTCTACA
>CAZFRJ010000035.1:0-5722 GCA_964521355.1 uncultured Candidatus Bathyarchaeia archaeon
TCCTCAGCCATTGGGTCCACTTTGCTCGGATCGTAACTCGGCCAAGCTGTCTCAGCGACAAATCCCTTGCGGCCCATCTTCTCCCAGACTTCTTCGCAGAGATGCGGTGTGAACGGCGCCATCAGTCGAACCCAGATACTCAGTGCATCCCTCAAAGCTTCGCCGTTCGGGCTTTCGCATCTTCGGAGATACCATCTGAAATCGTTCCAGACCTCAAAGAACGCGTTCTCCAATGCTGTCCTATTCTTCATCACCGAAATCGCATCCTCGACGCGTTGGATCTTGGTTTGCAGGCTGCTCAGTAGCCATCTCTCCAACTGGCCCATTGAGGCTGAGCCTTTCAGGTTGATGATCTCGCTTGCAGTGTTGTGGAAGGACTCAAGCTTGGCCTTCACGTCGCGAAGCGTCTCAGCCCTCCAATCTGGGTCATCCATGCTCTCGGCCGCTAGTAGAAGGCTACATCGGGTCACATCGGCACCGTGTAGCTCCAGTGCCTTCAGCATAGGTATGAAGTTGCCCTTGGACCTGTGCATTGGCTGTCCTTCGACGAGGATGAATCCGTTTACGCCCATACCTCTAGGCCAGTGTTCCGGATGGAACAGTGCAGTGTGGTGAAAGAGGAAGAAGGTGAGGTGGTTTGGAACCAAGTCCTTTCCTGAGTTCCTTATGTCGACGGGATACCAGTAGAGAAACTCCTCACGAACAGCCCGTAGAAACTCAGGCTTCAAGCCGAGTTTCCTAGCTGTCGCCTCGGGCTCTCCGATTCCTAGGAAAACGTAGTCGAAGAATTCGGGCGTAAGCTGATCAGGTGAGATCCTTTTCTCATTCACGAACTTGCTTACGGCGTAATAGGCCATGTACACCGTTGAGTCGCTAAGCGTCTCAACTATGGAGTCCGGACTCCAAGGGATAGGAGTCCCCAACCCAGTCTTCCTAGAACACGCCCAGTCATGAAGCCAATCAACAACATCGTGAAACCACTTCCTGGTCTCCTCTGGGTATACCTTCATTTGGTCAAGCCAGTCATGCACTCGTTCCTTCCAAGCCTGATCTGAGTAGCGAAGGAACCATTGATCTTGAATGATCTTCACGCTGCACGTTGTTGTGCAGCGACAGACAACCCTTCTGGGCAGGTCGTACATGGTGTCGACTGTTCCTCTTCGTTTGAACTCGTCGGTGAGTTCCTGCTTGACCTCGGAGACCTTTCTGCCCGCATACTCCTTGGCGATCGGCTTCAGAACACCGGTGTGGAATTCCTTCTTGTACAGGATACTTGTGGCTTCATCGGCTTTGGGGTCGGATTGATCCCGGACCCTCATCTGATCTACAAGCTCGATCGCAGGAAACTCGCCAAACCCCTCGACACTGATCATCGAGATCGGCTTGATAGCCCGAACTGTGTCAACCGAGATGTTGAACTTTTCAAGAATTGCAGGGTTTCGCTCCAAGTCCCGCTGAGCCAGCCAATCATATGGAGCATGCGCCGGAACACTATAGACCAGACCCGAAGCGCTATCGGGCATCACGAATGAGCCCGGAAGGATGAGCAGCTCTCTTCCCTCGATCGGCTCTCCACAAGTCTTCCCAACAAGCTCGGCACCGGCGAGTTCTCTTAGAACTTCGACTTTTCGCAACTGGTCTGATAGCTTCGCTGCGCATTCCTTGCTCACTATCCATCTCTCATTGTCCACAGATGTCTCCACGTACCTTGCGTCAGGATTGATCCAAAGATTCGTAACCGCATAGATCGTCTCCGGACGAAACGTTGCACAGGGAAGGAACGCGTCACCGTACCTAAACTTCATGAGAACGTATTCTTCTGGTCGCACTCCTTCCCCTTCCAGTCTGTCTGCGTCCCCGGTGGGGCTTTCGCACTTGGGACACCACACAACTGGATGCGTCCCCAACGCCACGTATCCGCGTTCCTTCAACCGCGTATACTGCCACTCGATGAACTTGCTATAGGCGGGATTGAGCGAAGTTGTATGAAACTCCCGCCTCCAATCGACAGCGAGGCCAAGCCGCTTCACGGCTTTTCTTCCATTCTCTGTGTAATATCTCGCCATGTAGACAGGATCAACGAACTTCTTCAGGTCCTCTTCAGGGACTTCATCAACCTCTCTCAACGCATCAATGAACCCTTTATCGCCGATCTTCACCCGCTCTGACGCACCAGCAACGGTCTCTCCAGTCCAATGCCAAGCCCAAGGAAACAGAACATTGTAACCCTTCATCCTCATGTATCTGGCATAGGCGTCAAGCCTAGTACTTGTGAAAGCGTGCCCGACATGAAGAGGCCCACCCATGTACGGATAAGGAAAGGTAACGAAGCATTTCTTCCGGTTAGGATCAGGATCAGACTCGTATAGTCTGGCTTCTTCCCATCTCTTCTGCCACTTCTTCTCCAGGGCATGCCAATCCACTATCGATCACCTAGACCTAACCATCTTGGCCACAATCTCCTTGGCCTTCGTCAGCACCCTGTCAACTTTCTTCACATCTGCGCCTCCGCCCTGTCCAAAGTACGGCTTTCCGCCTCCGCTACCTCCCACAATCGGTGCAAGCTCTCTCGCAATCTTACCAGCATCGATTCCAGACGCAACTGCCTTTCTTCCTGCCGAAACGATCACCCTAACCGTCTCTTTCGCCAAGACTATGATTGAGACAACGCGTTCATCGCTCTTCGCTAGCAGATCAGCGAGCATGATCGCCTCATCCTCAGTTCCCTCCGTTCTCTTGCACGTTATGAGACGCGTCCTTCCAACCTTCTTGGCCTCTTTGAGCAATCTCTCTGCCTCAACGCTCGCAGCATTCTTCTTCATCGACTCCAATTCCTTGAGCAGACGACTATGATCCTCCACCAGTGTTCGAACTGTCTTCACGACGTGCTCGGGGCTCTTCTCTAGGAGGATTGCAAGCTCATCGATCGCTCGATCTCTCTCCTGCACAACTTCCAGCGCAGGTATTCCAGCTGCAAAAGTAATTCGTTCAACACCGTCCTGAACCCGATCCACCCGAACTATCTTGAGGAGGCCCAGTTCGCCTGTACTCTTACAGTGAGTTCCGCCGCAAGCCTCAACTTCCCAGTCCTCAGTCTTCACGACACGTATCTCTTTTCCCGGAACGACTCCTCCCTGATACAGCCTGAATCCATAGGCTTGCTCCGCCTTATCACGAGGCATCCACATTGTCTCCACGCGCAGATCTTTCGCAACCACCTCGTTCGCTAGTCGCTCTATCTTCTCAATCTCTTCGCGAGTAAGCTTCTCGTAATGCGAGAAATCCAACCTCGCCCTGTCAACATCCTTCTGTGCTCCTGCCTGCCATGCATGTGCCCCCAAAACCCTACGGATTGCGCCCATCAGGACATGCGTCCCAGTGTGGTGACGCATGAGGTTGATACGCCTGTTCCAGTCGATCTCGCCTTCAACAGTCTCGCCTACCGGGGGCGCTTCTCCATCTGCGAAGTGGAGAATCACGTTCCCTGCCTTCTGGACGTTCACGATGTTCACCCGCCCTCGACCCGTCACGGCTGTCCCATGATCAGCCGGCTGTCCTCCTCCCTCAGGGTAGAAACATGTCCCATCCAATACGAATGAGCCATCATCAAACGATGCCAGAACCTTTGCCTTGAACTTCGTCATGTATGGATCCTCGTAGTACAAGGCACGCGTCGGAGGCAAACCAGCAATCTTGTCTTTAATCTCCCGTTCGGCTTCAGTCTCAACCGGCTGTGGTGCTTGCATCCGTTTGCCTGCAACCATGGCGTAGAAGTTTGCAGGGACCTCAACCTTGACGCCGCTTTTCACGCCGATCTCCTTCACCTCATCTGGCACTAGTCCGTGAGAGTCGTAGAGTTCGATCAGCTTTTCCAGAGGCATTTCATTTGTCCCCTTTGACTTCAACTCTGTCGAAAGCCTTCGGACCAAGCCCTGTCCCCTCTCTAGCGTAGCTCGGTACTTCTTCTCTTCAATCTGCAATGCTCGAATGATTTCGCCTCTCATCTCCTTCAGGCTTGGAAAGTCGTGGCCCCAATGCGAGATCTGCATATCGACAATGTTCTGTAGTTCGTCTTCGATTCCGAGGTTCTTCAGCAGTCTGTACGTTCGGCGTATCAGTAGCCTAGTTAAGTAGCCTTCCTGAACGTTAGATGGAACCACTCCCTCGGAAAGCATGAACGCTATCGATTTGGTGTGATCTGCCACAGCGAATATGCTTTCGACTGGAGCCAGCAATCTTTCAAGCTCTTGCCAATCGATATCTAGTCTTGCGGCGACTTTCCTTCTCGACTCGATTCTATCTGACAAAGTTTCAACAATCATCATACCTGACAGGCGTGAGGCTGTGGCAACCAACTCGTCCTCAACCTTCACTCCTGCTAGCCGCATGATCGACTCCAAGACCTCGCCGTAGATTGCCTGGAACCCGTTTGTTGAGCCTTGCGTCAGCCAAGCCCAACGCTCGATTCCATAGCCCGTGTCCACCGTTCTGATGGGCATCTCGACAAGCTTGTCTCCGACAATCTTGTAGAACATGAAGACGAGCGTTGAGATCTCCAGACCGTTGACGCTGGCTTCAAGGTCGGGGCCTGCGTTTCCTCCCCCTGACCAGAAGTGCTCCTTGTACTGGACGAGATCTGATTTGACTCCTAGCTTCTTGGTAAGCAGCTCGTGATGATATCTTACAGTCTGATCTTTCCAGTAGACCTCTCGGTCCGGATAGTTGAATGCGTGCGCTCCACCCATCTCAAAGATCGTCAGATGTCTTCCCATGGTTGGGCCCACGTTGTCTATGTCAGTAAGCCTGAGGCACGGCTGACTGATCACAAGCGGATTTGCAGGTGGAGGCAAGATCCCCTCAGTGACGTAAGGCTGGAAGTCGAAGATCGAAGCTCCAGTCAGATAGACGTCGTTCCGCCACCTAGCAATGACGGGATAGGGCTTGATAACGGGATGACCGTTCTCTTCGAAGAACGATAGGAACTCGTTCCTCATTTCAGAAAGTGTGTAGCTCCGACGGGCAGGCGAGTTCCCAATGAACGTGTATTCTTGGCAAGGTGCGTCTCCGCAGTCCATCTTGTCGGGGCTCTGAGTCCAGAAATAGCTTCCGCATATCTTACATTTTCTTCTAACGAAACCGTTCTCCCTGAAGAAGGGCAGATCGAACTCATCATTGGGCCTACTCATGACTAGGAGCAGCTCCGACCAATAGAATAGGAGAGAGATGCTGCGTACGTAAAACTGTTGGCTACCTACCCTATCGGTCTAGCCGAATAGGGCGCCGAGTCCTTCGAGGGCTTCCTCTTCTTTCTTCTTCTCTTCCTTCGGCTCAGCCTTTCCCTCTGCTGGTGAGGATGCGGGTGCGGCAGGTGCTGCCGGCGCCACCGCTAGTGTGGACGCGTTCTTCAGAACCTCATCTATCTTGACTTCGGAGAGGGCTGCAACAAGCGCTTTCACTCTTGCTTCCTCGACTTTTGCGCCTGCGGCGCCCAAGACTTTCTTCACTCCATCTTCGCTGATCTGCTGACCTGCGGAATGCAGCAACATTGCCGCATAGACATATTTCACCGACATCACACCTCAATCTTGACGAAATCGAATTGAGTGGCTACCTCGATTTTGCCTTCCCCTTTTTAGCCTTTTCCTTCTTTTCAACCTTTTCCTTAGAAACTCTCTTCTTCGGTTTCGGCTCCGCGACCTCAGCTGTCACTTTCTTTGCGACC
>CAZFRJ010000036.1:0-5714 GCA_964521355.1 uncultured Candidatus Bathyarchaeia archaeon
GATGAATGAGAAGATTCTGGCGTCAGGCAACATTCAGATTCAACGATTCTTCAACCTAGATACCAGAGCTTATGAGCAAGGCGCGCTCCCTTCCAAGACGAAAGAGCTGCTGGGCCTGGTGGCCTCGATGGTGCTGAGATGCGACGACTGCATAACGTATCACGTAGTCCGCTGCGTGGAGGAAGGGGTAACCGACCCAGAATTCTTCGAAGCTTTCAATGTGGCTCTGGTCGTGGGCGGGTCAATAACGATACCGCATTTGAGGCGTGCAGTTGAGCGCCTTGACGAGTGTAGACAAGCCAGATAAGATTCCTGCAAACTGACTTGTAGGTGTATGGAACGAGATTTCCACCTTGAGTGGTTCCCGTTCAGTCGCCCGGAAAAGCGAGGCTCCCCAAGGTTAACCGATAATACTACCGGTGTGCTACTCACGACACTATGAAGTCGATCTCCGGAGGCAGAGGTGAAGTCAACGTTCGTGCTGCCAGAGAAGGAGACCTAGACAACTTAGTGGAGCTGAAGCATAAACTAGACGAGTATCATGAGCTTCCTGGCCTCTGGCCGCCAATTGGAGGTAGAAGAAGGACCTTTGCACGGTACAGAAAGATGCTCCATCAACGAACAGCAAGATTGCTTGTCGCCGAGCGTTCGCCCCACAGAATAGTTGGATATCTAACAGCGACAATTCAAACGAGAGAGTGTCCAGATAGGGACTTTAGACGGGTCGGTATGATTGGGGAAACCTTCGTTGACATAGAGCACAGACGACACGGGGTAGGTACGTTGCTGGTCGGGGCAGCGAGAAGGTTCTTCTCAAGCCGAGGCATCAAACATGTTACGCTTCGGAACGCCGTAGGCAATAGGCTGGCGAACGAGTTCTGGGAAGGACTGTCGTTCGAACCGGTGCTCTATACACGAACCACGACCATCAAGAAGCTGGCAACGGCGATCAGAACAAGAAAGTTGCGCATATGAGACTCGGTCCTGCCTAACCGTGTGCTCATGCGACCATGTCACATTTCTCCAGACTCTCCACGGTTGCTAGTGCATCTACACGCGTTTTTCTCGTCCATACCTACAGACTTTTTGGCATGTTCTACACATCAAATGAGAACTCTTTGTGAGGGACGGCTCGAATCTGATCCACTTCTCATTTCTCTCAAAGTCTTCCTTGTCGGCAATGTGGGTCCCAACAAGGCATTTGCTGTCATCAACCCTATACGGCGTTAGAGCTCCGACAGGACAGACTTTGACGCATTCTTCGCAGGCACCACAAAGATCCTGCTCAAAAGGCCTGTCGGCCAGCATCTCGGCGTTCGTCAAGACGGATGCCAATCGTATCCATGGGCCAAGAACTGGATTTATGATCAAGGCGTTCTTTCCATAGTTCCCAAATCCCGCCAGCTGTGCCAATCTCTTGAAGGATAAGGAATGAGCAGAAAGAGCCTTGTAACCGTGCTTCTCCAGATAGTTTATCACTGCTTGTGTTGGCATCGCGAGAGGAACGTACCCCGGGTAGATCCACTTCTCGCCTTTTCTTATCGCTAGCTCAAGCATGTCATCCCAGACATGATAGCCAATCATGATAACGTGTCTTGCGTCGGGCATCACGTCCGTGGTCTTTTTGGTGTATTGTTGTATCTTCCATCCGACCCAGACGCTTGGGAGAGAGTCAACCGTCTTTGCGGACACGACTCCGACAAGGGTCGCACCTGAGTTCGAGGCGATCTCCTTCACTTCTGTCGTGAGCTTCCCGGGTTCGGGATCATCTCTCGGCAACGATCTTACCTTTTCCTCCGAGAACGATGCTCAAGCAGTCTAGAATCTAAAAGCATTATCTTGGGATCAGTTGGAACGAAAACGCGTCTTGACTGCACAATAGTAGCTCGCGTGGTGAGGCCGTTTCTTCCTTCCGGTCTGGAGAGGGTTGTCGAATAGAGGAGCTTAAACAATGAAACCATAACTATTACAGATGGAAGAAGAGCGCTGACAAGTTGATTCCGCAGGTTGGTTCGGGATTTGAATAAATCATTGCGCATGTTGGCTGAGAAAATTGTTCGAGATTCCCTCCGAGTAACCAGTAGCGACGTTGTGGTCATTAACACTTGGGACTGGACATCTGATGTTGCTTCGGCCTTGGCTTTGGAATGCTATAGGATGGGGGCCGACGTACTCATGACCTTGTATACAGACGACTTTTTCTTTGAACATCTGAAGATTTTGTCTGAGGAGGACCTAAGACAGACTTCAAGGCATTGCCTAGAACTGGCCGATTACGCATCTGTTGAGATCTTCGTGGGGTCGCCTCAAGACCATTCAAGATTCAAGGATATCCCAGCCAGCAAGATGGCAGCGAATGCGCAAGGGGAGAAGGCGCATTTTGAGAAGAGTCGCGATAGGCGGATAAGGACGGCGATCTTGGAATTCATCAGCGTCCACCCTAAGGTCGCGAAGACGTATCGATTTGACTGTGCGACGTGGGAGAGAACCCTGCAATCCGCAGTGATGATTGACTATCGTGAGCTTTCTGAATTCGGATCGAAATTGGCTTCCATGCTTAGGGGAGGACGAAATATCCGTATCACGCAGGGACGGGGCACAGACCTGAGCTTCGAGATAGCTGGAAGAACCCCTCAAGTGTCAGACGGTGTGATCGACGAGGCTGATGTGGAACGGGGGCAAGTCTCCATCGCTCTACCGTCCGGAACAGTCGCAGTGGCTCCTCTGGAGACAACCGCCGATGGCCGGGTGAGATTTGACAGGCCCCTACCAAGATCTGGAAAGCTGATCCAAGAACTGGGCTGGAGATTCGATGCTGGCCTTGTGGTCGATTTCAGTGCAAAACAAAACTTGAGTGCCGTGAAGAACCGTTGGGATATGGCGACAGGCGACCGAGACAGAATAGGAAGCTTCATTCTGGGCGTCAATCCAAAGGCAAAGTTCGGCTTCAACATCGACCCTCTAGTTAGAGGAGCAGTCTCGATAGGCATAGGAGAAAACAGGTATCTCGGAGGAAAGAACAACACAGACTTCGCTATCGCTGGCACGCTCAGCAAGGCCACCGTGGAACTGGATGGGATACCCATTGTCAAGAATGGAAAGTATGTGACATAGTCCTAGACGCCGATATGCTGTACTTGATCGAGCAGTCCGTACGTAGCGTTGCGCCAACAGGTGTGACCCGTGATTCAGATCTGGAGAAGGACTTATGCTTCCGGCTCACGGCGCCTACGCCGATGTAGATGCGCGACAGACCTATTTTCTTCTCGGCCTCAGAAAGTATATCAGCAGGCCAAGCAGACTCCACGCAATCCCGACTATCAATGTATCTATTTGGAAGAAGGCGAGAAGCAGAAGAGAAGAGATAATTCCCAACACTGGTGTGAGAGGATAGAGAGGTACCTTGTAGGGTCGCTTCAGGTGGGGTTGGGACCACCTCAACTTGATGAGAGACAGGTTGACTAACGAGAAGCCAACTATGAAACCAAAGCTCACGAGGTACGCAATGAACTCGATGCTGCCCGTTATGGATAGAGCCGCAACGATGATTGAGCCACTCATCACCGCAATGTGTGGCGTTCTGAAGCAGTCATGAATCCGTCCCAGACACTCCGGAAAATACCTATCATGGCTCATAGCACAGGCGGCACGTGAATATGCTATCGTCGCCGCGTTAAGAGAGGTCAAGGCAGCAATTAGTCCTGCAGCCGTCAGCAAGATTCCGCCGACACTGCCCATGAGCTTCTCAGCTAGAAACGTCAACGGTGCGGAAAACTCGGACAGGATTTCTTTCGGAACGATTCCAACAGTCACGTAGGCTATCAAGCAGTAGAGGACTATCAAAGCTACCGAAGATACTACGATCGCTCTCGGGATCGTTTTCTCTGGCTGCTTTATCTCAGCTTGAGTAGCTGCCACGGCTTCTACTCCAACATAGGTCTCAAAGATAAGCGCCATCACTACAAGTATGCTCGGCCATCCCTTTGCCATGATTGAATTGAATGTCTCAGGCTCAACTCCGTGCACAAGCCCGGCTCCAACAAGCAAAGAGAGAATCCCCAACAGTATCAGTGCCAAAAGGGACTCGACGGTTCCGGACTCCTTGATGCCCTTCACATTGAGCGCGGCGAAGATGACAGCAACCACAACGGCAGCTACGAATGAAGGGATCTGAGTAAAGGCAGATACTAAAACAGCTGATCCAAGCGCCATGAGCGCTGCGTAGAAGATATTACTCGACCATTCAAACCATCCGGTCACGAAAGCCGCGATTCCGTCGAAAGCCTCTTTGACGTAGACATATTCTCCTCCCATCTTGGGCATCGCAGCAGCCAGTTCGCAGTAGCTGAACATGGTGCAAGAGTTTATGATGCCAGCGAAAAGGAAGGAGAGAACTACGGCCGGCCCAGCTATCCTGTAGGCGGGACCGAGTAGAGTGAAAACCCCGGCGCAGATCGTGCTTCCCATGGCCATCATGGTCGCCTCTAGAAGCCCAAGTTCTCTTTTCAGGCCTGGTGAAGGGGCACTCATCGATCCACACCGCCGGATGCCTTGATTGCAACTTAACCGGTGCTCTTTGAGCCTAGAGGGGCAATAGCCCGTGCCCTTAAGTCTTCTCTTGACAAACGTTGTTGTGAGTTCGGGACTCTTCTTCTACGCAGAGGGTTCGCTTGGTAGCTACCGATCATACTACTCGTGCATGACATCGACGAAGAATCGCAAACGAATCTAGGAAGATGGATTCTCGAGTAGTTCAACCCATATATGGGGATTTCTTGATATATCGCTCCCACCGTCCCACTCACAGGGATAAGAATGTCACGTCAACTTGGGAGGTCTAGTGCCCCGTCTTCTGCCTTGGGTCTGGCTGTGAGTTTGATCGGTCTTGGAGCTACCTACGGAGCTGTTGCGATTCTGAGGTCACTAGGCTTCGAAAGCATCTTCGCCACCATCAAAATCAGCGACGCGATGAGAGTGTTCATCAGCCTCTACCTAACAGGCGCCTCAATGAGCGTAGGCCTGTCTGGACTTGCCCTCTTCATGGCCTCGACGGGAAAGATGAGGCAGGCTGGATGGTTTGGAATCTTCGGCACGATCTCGGCGATTGGGACTGCGCTTACTGGCCCAGCCTTCGCAGTAAGCTCGGAACCTTTTAGTATCGTCATCATCTTGGCTGGAGCAGTCTTTAGCTTCCTTGGCGGAACTCTTGCGCGCAGGATCCCATCCCCGCCAATGAAGGAACCTTTCCTCTCTACACTGCAGATAGCGAACTCCGCTGTTCTTTCGGCTCTGACAGCAATTCTCACAGGTATTGCGTTCGTTCCTTCACCTACTGGTGGGTTCACGCATATCGGTGACACGATCGTATTCATCGCTGCACTCCTATTCGGGTCGAAGGTCGGTGCTATAACTGGCATCGTGGGATCGGTGGCAGCTGACCTATGGGTCGGCTATCCGAGATGGTTCGTTTCGATCCCTGCGCACGGACTTGAAGGTTTGATCGCCGGTTTGGGAAGGCGTAGAAGCGTTCCGATTCAAATAGTCTCATGCGTGATCGGTGGCGTGGTGATGGCTTCAGTCTACTTCTACGTGAACATATTCATCAAAGGCTGGGCACTGGCAATCATATCCTATGCTAGAGATACCTTGGGACAAGCCGGGGTCTCCATCATACTTGCAATAATCCTGACTCGAACGTTGCAGAGAGTGCTTCC
>CAZFRJ010000037.1:0-5714 GCA_964521355.1 uncultured Candidatus Bathyarchaeia archaeon
GTGACATAGGTTTCCAATCCCATCTTCGTCAAGTTCTTGGTTGCGATTTCGACGAATTCACGTCTGATCTCGTAGCTGTAAACATGCCCCTCTGGTCTAACTGCATTGGCCAGAGCAGCAGTCATGGCGCCGCTTCCTGTGCCTGCTTCAACAACCAAACTCCCTGACCGAAGCCCTAGCCTGAACAACACTAGTGCGATGTCCTTGTCATACAGTATCTGGGTCGGCCTTCGAATATTGACAATGTGGTCTCCTATAGTAGGCGGCAGAACATGAAATTCAAAGTCTAGAGAGCTTCTTATGTAACTCCCGAAGGGCTTTCCGATGATCTCCCCAAGCTTCACTATCCCTCTATGCGTGTGAAACTCCATTCCTTCTTTTACCAGTACAAGCCACCTCTTCTTTTCATTCAAATATAGAAGCACGAAGTCGCCATCTCTTACCGTTGTCATTTCTCTCTCAACTGCATCATGTGCCTTAAGGCATCGACAAACCTCTCACCTGAGCGCCTTGGCACCATTCGAACTACAACTCCCTTATGGTCGTTGACAGTGATTATTTTCATGCTTCCGAAAATCCAACAATACGCTGCTACGGCCATTCCAAGCACAGCTCCGAGCACAGCCCATGAACAGACTGATCTGTATGTTTCATGAAGAATCACAGGCCATGAACCACCGCCTGCGAACCACCACACACCGACAAGGAAGACGGCACTTGACAGAGACAGTATTATGGGAGGAAAGATGCTGCTGACCGCCAGCTCAACCGCCCTCAGCTGAGACACAGGGATCTTTAGCTCTCCCGGAGGAACCAACCATGAAACTGTCACTTGATTTCCGCTAGCCCGGATACGGCAGTTCAAGCCTTGACACTGTAACTGATGTTCAACCAGCCGCGCTTCCATGACTCTTCACTTCCTTGATCGAACCATGGTCTACTAGGTCGGTTAAGCCGCATTATGATGGGGGTGGCTTCTAAAATACTGTGCGAAGACTTTGAGTCTGAAGATCTCATGATTGTCAAGTGCAACGAAGTCGAGCAGGTGTTCGATGATTGAGTGCCGCACCCACAACATTGGCCAGTCTAGCGGTGATCCCAGCGCTGATTGATGACACGGAAGTCTTGCGCCTTTCACATTATGTGTGGAAGAATACCCCGAATATCAGTACCTCTGACTACGACATCGCATTCCTTCGTGACCTTCGGGTCTTTTGGGTTGAAGGCAATTCTTAGTCCTGCCTCGCTTGGTAGGTCGAAGCTGTTATCACCTACTACAGCACACTCACCAAGAGAGAGTCCCAAACGTTCTACCACCCTCTTCATTACCAAGGGCTTTTCCTCTAAAGACACGTTCACTGTGACGCCGCCGGTCATCTCTCCCCGGAAGACGTGAAGATCATTGGCTACAGCAAAATCCATGCCCAGCTCCTTGCGCACTTTGTCACAAAGCAAGGATATCCCTGCGCTGACTATGCCTGAGAATTTCCCTCTTCTTCTTAACTCTGCAATCGTCTCTCTCGCACCATCAACGTATGGAATTGAGTTGACGATTGATCTTAATCTGGCCAACTTCACACCGCGCCACATGTAAGAATCAAGCTCCGCCCATCTCAGATAGTTGATTCTTCCCGCCCAATAATCATCTGCAGATAGCTTTCCGGCTTGCCATGTTCCTAGTTTCTCATGGACATATTGCCACGTGCTGTCCACCTTGGTTAACGTTCCATCGAGGTCGAATATCACGAGCTTCAAAGGTTCTCGTAAGCGCGCCATTCTTGACACCGGACGAGTTCAGCGTTGCTTCATATGGCACTAAGCCACTGCCTTGTCGTCAGTATCGTTCTACGCTCTGCGAAGCCTCTCTGCTATCTTATACATCACAGGAGGAGCAGTCCATATTGAGAATACCTTGATGTAGCCTACTCCAGCGGCACTTCTCAGTACACTGCGTTCTCCAATTTCAGAGTAACCCTCTACGAATCCGTCGATGAATTGACTCAGTCCTTGGGTCATCAGAGGAGAATAGTGTCCCGAGTAGAACAGTAACTCCGATACGTCCCACGCCTTGTCTCCCTTTTTGCTGGCCTGTTCAAGATCGAGTGAATAGACTTTCTTGTCAGGTGAAAGCACGAAGTTCTCTGGCTTTGAATCACCAATCGTGACACCAATGGAATGAATTTTCGCCATGGTTCTTCCGATGTGAGACGCAAGTTCGTAATCGCCAGCTGAGAGCTGATCAGAGGAGCATGCCAGCTTAACCAGACTTACTACGTTTCTCCCCGGGATGTATCTTTCCAGAAGAATCCGATCTGGAATGCTCACATGAATTACGTCAGGCACGGAAATGCCTCCTGCGGAAAGGATCCTGTTCATTCCGTATTCGTTTGCAAGTCGAGAGCTTCCCATCACAGAGAATTTCTTTGTGCCAAGAGTGACCAGATTGATAGTGAACCACTTAAGACTGAACCAGTCAGTATACTTCTTTGCCACCAGTTGTTCCTGATCGACAGATACTAGGTAAACATCGTTCAGTACTCCGGCGAGCGGTGTAATCGCCACTTTGGCGTCAGGTCGAAGTTTCAGAGCAACATCGACAACAGAAGACCTTTCATTCAATTCAATCGTTCCCGTCGATGTCTTGAGAAACAAATAGTTCCTTGGATCCTCAGGCTTCTCAGTCAAGACTCCTAGCTGAAGACCTCTCTGCAAAGCCGATCCCAATTCGTCCAAAATTCTCTCGAAATCACGTCCGCGGGTGCGGCCGTAAGCTAAGTACGAATAGAATGCCCTTCTGCTCATTTCAACGACATTGATAACCTTCCCGAAAGATCTCCGGGAGAGAATGTCATCTATGAACTTTTCTTCCAGGGCGAACCTATGACCCTCAGCTCTGATCAGCCCGGCCTTCTGAAGATCTTCTAATACGACTCGATAGCCTCCCAAGATGAGTCGTAGGTTGACTTCTTTCAGGTCGCCCCTGAGCATGTTAGAATAGCTGTTGAGAAGAGCAGGATAGAGCCTTGCTCTCTTGCGCAATCTGGAGAGAGCGAGGTACGCTGGATCTATGACCAGCCCACGAGAGATCTCGCCGTACTCTACGATGAGATCTCTGAGTTCCTCCTCGGTGACTCTTCTCTTTGTCAGGGTCTCTGTCGCCCTCAGGTAATCGGGATTTTCTAACGCCACGTAGGGACCAAGTAGCCGAGTGCACAGGAACTCGCCCAAGCTTCCATTCTTCGCGTCAAGCTCGAGAAGTTTTCTTTCCACAGCAAGGATAGCCGCATAGACTTGATTTATCTTCCTATAATGGAAGCCGGCGCCCTTTCGGTAGCCTTCAAGGACTAGGAGAATGTCGAAGTCGCTGTCAGCTTTCGCATAACCACCTGCTTGCGAGCCATACAGGCAGATAGCAGTCACACTAGAACCCCCTGCAATTTCCCTACACAAATGCCGGATCATTTCAGCATGACAGATGGAAGCCACTTCTCGCAGGTTCCCCTAGAGCCCCAAGGTGCTAGAGTACTGTCTCCAACATCCGTTAAAGCGTTACCCTACATTGACGTAGTGCCTGTATTTGATCAGTCGGTTTTATTAGAATGACCAAACCCATCCAAACTTCGTTGGAACAGATGAGCCGTCCAGAGATTTCGAGAATAGCAGCAATAATCGACTGCACTCTTCTCGCAACGAGTATCATCGTATTGCATGCCGCCTTGGTTCGTGACGCCAAAGGTCTGACGAGAGAACTCGCTACCGATGGCGCAGGCTGGCGCGAAACCCCGCCAGTAAGAGTAGTCATGAGATCCACAGCGGATTGGGGAAGGATAATGTTTGACGACGAGGTTGGAAACAACACCAACGGCATCCGTTTCAAGTACCTACTCGCATATGGATGGCTAAAAGGAAATGACAGCGATGATGAGATCAGCGTTGGGAAAAGTGCTTGGTACGATATCTTGTACAATCTGACCGTTAAGAAGACAGGAGACATCGTGGCCTTCAACAAGCAAAGAAACGATTTTGACCAGACGGAGATGTACGCAGACATAGTATTCGAGACCGATATGGGCACCATCACTGGCTATGTTTGGCTGATGTTGGCCGGCCAGGGCATAACAACCTTTCAACTCACAAATCTCGAAGCGAAATACGTGATCTGGGAGGAGACTCTCTCCGGGACCGGGCACACGAGGCATGTTAAGAGATATATCATGATAGATTCATTCTTCAGAAGATGGGAGATTTCGCCCACATCGATTGTCGTCCTAACACTAATCGTCGTACTTGTCATGGTTCTCCTAGGCCCGGTCATCCCAACAAGAAGACGAAAGCCTAAGCGCGCGGAAGTGGCGATCAGTAGACCTTCCATCCCGCCTGATCTCGGATGTGAGTTTGATCGAGTATCCCTTAACAGGCTTTGATTCACGCTGGGGGATCGAGAGAAATGGGTGAACCCGTCGCTGAGAGAACCTTTCTCAAGCTGACGAGATTCTCAATAGGGGCGGCAGTCGCTGTTAATCTCACGATGGTGGCAATTCGCTTTCTGGATGGACTCCCCCTTGGTGTGGACTCTACCAGTCACTTGTTTCGAATCATGCTTATGTCTAGGTCTTACAGAGAGAATGGATACGTTCCTCAATGGAATCCAGATTGGTATGGCGGAGCCACCCTTTTCCTTCTCTATCCGCCGCTAAGCTACTACTTCACCTTTGCCGTCTCATTGACCGATTTGGGCCCAGTCCTAGCATACAAGTTGGTGGACTCGGCATTCCTTGTTTTGGGGCCCGTCGTAGTATACTATCTCGCACGTAGTGCAGGCTTCGACAAAAGGGAGGGAGTCTTGGCAGCCTTCCTTTTCTCTTTCTCTCCGACCATTGTAGAAAACTATCTGTTCTATGACAGGTTCCCGAGCATTGTCTCAATGCCTCTTGTCTGCATATTCATGATAGCATTGTCTCGAGCGCTGGCGGGCAAACGTAGACTGTTCTTCTTGGCTTCTTCAGGAGCTCTCTTTGGCATAACAATCCTCACCCATCATCTCTCAGCACTTTGCGCTGCCCTGTTCGGGCTTCTGCTGGCTCTCACAAAAGGTTTGAGCAGCCAAAGGCCACATGCTCTTGCGCACTCTATGATAGTCACAACGATTGTTCTTCTTATTGGATTCTCTTTGTCATCGTTCTGGTCCTTTCCTTTCATCATGGCTTCCGATCAGCTGTTGGGCAATCCATTCTACAACCGCAATGTTGAGTTTCCGTTCATCAGGTTGAGCTACTTCTCATTAAACGTCATCACATATGCCTTCGGAGTAGCCCATACAGGTCTGGCACTATTCGCGCTCTGGAGGCACTCTCTGAACTCCAGACTCAACAAGCGATTCCTTCCGGTTACAGTAGGTTTCATGCTGACCGGAATGGCACTGTTTGAATTGGGAGAAAAAAGCGGCACGACACCTATGAGGGTTCTTGGGCAGAGTATTGTCGTGCTTTCGCTTCTGACTCTCTCTTATGCTCTGTGGCGAAAAGGCAGATCAGGCTCAGATCAAGGTCCACAAAAGGACTTCGTGTGGGTATCGTTTGTGGCATTCTTCTGGCTCAGTCTCGGAAGTTATGCATTGCCGCTTGTAGTTATGCCACCACTGTCTTCGATTTGGAGGGCCCTTGATGTTCATCGATTCTGGCTTTATCTAAGTATACCTATGAGCATCCTTGCTG